>JAFDGZ010000002.1 GCA_019309045.1 Deltaproteobacteria bacterium
GTGGGCGTTTCATCTTCGCTCATGATATAGGTGCCTTCCACAGTGAAGTCTCCGGTGGCTTCATATGGATTTACAGAGGGTTCGTCTATGGTGACCGTTCCACTTGCGCCCCACACCTCAAGCGATGGCACCATCAAGATCAGGGAACATAAGATAATGGCGAGATATCCGATTTTCTTGGTCGCTGGTGCAGCCATGGCTTTCATCCCTTCCGTGCAACGGGTTGTGTAACCTGCAGTGATGCGCCTTCAGAGTTTCGCTCCTTCGCTCGCGATACTTCGGGGTGCCATATCGGCTCGCAGCCGCCGCTTCCCCTCGGAGTCGTCATTGAACGCCGGCGCTGAACTGGCTTCCCTGCTTTGCCTTGAATCCGGGGCCCAGGGAGATTCCGGTGCCGGCCTGAAAACTGACAGCGGCGCTCGCTTCGATCACAAAATCGGGCCCCGCGGTGATCGAACATGCTGTGGTGTAATCGCGAGTGACCCCGGCTGAAATGGTGATATCGTGCAAGAGGTAATCACAATCGCTGGAATTGGGGTCCTGCTCGCCCGGATCCATGTTGCCGTTGTAGTTGACATCCTCCTCGCCATCAAATAAGCCGTCCCCGTCACTATCTTCGAGCAGAGGATCGGTGACCGTTGCCGGGTCCGCATCGGCAATGAATACGGCCAGGTCAGTGCCTGTTCCCTCGGCGGCAGCAAGACCCCGCTCGGTGCCGTCCTGAATGCCGTCACCGTCGGTATCTGTAAGACACGGGTCTGTTTCGTCGGCATCCAGGAGGCCGTTGTGGTTTGCATCTTCATTGCCGTCCAGCAGTCCGTCGTCATCGGTGTCATCATCTGCTGGATCCGTGCACATGGACTGTTCTAGGATATCCGATAAGCCATCGTTATCGCTGTCTGGCGGGGGATTGACTGATACGCTTTTTCTGTTGCCCACATTGTCGTAGCTAAACTCGATGGTCTTGCCATCCGGGTATTCCACCTTCCATAATCGATTCAGATCATCGTAGTAGTAGGTGAGTCCGTCGGCTAGGGCCTGGCCAATCCAGAAAAAACAGACCGCCCAAGACAACACGAGAAGAGAGAAAAAAAACCTTTTCATGTCAGCGCTCCCTTCTGGTCGCAGTTATGGGTCTATTCTCATCCGGCAATGTCCGCGCCGGCCAAGAGATGCAAACAGGGAGTTCCCCTTTTCCGTCATGTTCTCTTCCTGCTGCGCAAAGCCCCCGGAGCCGGACCGGCGACCTCCTGCGGCGGCAGGTTCCGTCTCCTCACTTGCCGCCCGCTTACGTTCAAAGGAGCCGGCTCCGGTTCCTCACATGCGTTTTTCGACCCATCTGTCCACTGTGAACTGGAAGTCCTTGTCGGCGGCCGCCTCGGCTTCGGCCTCCGTGGGCACCTTCAGGAGATAGAATTTGCCGGTCTCTGTATCGAAGCGCACCCCTTCCCGAAGCCGCCTTTGCTCCACCAGTTTCTTGGCGTAGACGGGTCTTCTCACCTCTTTCACCTCTTCGCCCTCCAGCCGGTAGCTCACCTTTTCTCCCACCACCTTGCTCTCGTCATCCACTTTCACCCGCACGGTCTCGAAGGCCTCCCGCTTATCGATTTCAGCTTCAGCCGTGTGCTCGGCAATCCACTGTTCCTTCCACGCCTGCCGCTGCTGCTTCACTGCATCCACCTTGGGGATGTCCCGGTACCAGATGAAGCGCTCCTCGGGGAAAAGAGTCTGCAGCAGCCTCAGCGCCTTTCCCATATCGATCACCAGCTCCTTGCCGATCACCCGGTTGGAGCTTTTGTGAAAGAGCGGATAGGGATCGTCGGCCTCGGCCAGGGCGTCTATTTCCTCTGAGGGATGGGAGGAGAGCACTGTGTTGTTGCCATTGGCGTCAAAGACCCATAACTTGCCTGCCGAGCAATAGAGTACCGCCGTATTGGCTGGAGCGTTGTGCGGAACGGCTGCGGCATCGCCCAGGGCCAGAACGCCTTTGCCGCCGCCGAAAAGGGTGGTGCCGATGCCCACACTGCCGCTCTCGTCTATCCGCATCATTTCCGTCAGGGTTTCCGTGCCTTTCGGAGTTGCATAAAACAACAGGCGAGACCCCTTGTTGTTGTCATCCCAGGCGCCAACAGCCCTGGCCATTATGCGCGCCGTTACATACCTGCTGTTTGGGTCTGCCGGGTCCTCCTGGCCCGAAAAAAAGAGTTGTCCCAGATACGCGCCACCACCTATGTCATCGTCTATCTTCACAGTTTCAATAACAGGCGTCCCTGAACCCTTGGCCACAACAAGACTCTGCTGCGGCTCCAGGGTGCCTATGCCCACCCGCCCCGCCGAATCGATCAGCACCCGGTCAGTGCCGGCGGTCCGGAAGGTCATGTCATTGGTCGAGTGCCTGTACTTTATGGCTCCCGCCTGGCTTCCGTTGGGGTCGCCGAAGACGATTTTTGCATTCTCACTGGATGGCGTGGCAAACTGCAGCACGGCTGCGCCGTCATCTTCTATGACAACATCCGCAGCGGAATCAAAGGTTGCTCCTGAACTGCCATTGGAGACATGCAGCTTCCTGGCTGGAGTAGTAGTGCCCACGCCCACTTTGCCCGTGGCATCCACATACAGACTGTCGTCTGCCAAGACAGGAGTGCTCAACAGGAAAAGCACGCCTGCTGCCACAAGGATCGTCCCGAAAGGCCTCAAGGTTCCCATCATTTTCCTCCCTCTTGCCTTGCTTTCATCTCAGAAAGGCTTTTTGCCAAACAACACATATCCAGAACTCGAAAAACCAGAAGGCAAAGAGCCGGCCTCAAGATTCGCTCGCCCCCCGGTTGAACGTCTGGTGACAGAGCCTGTGACCTCAAAGGCCTCAACGGTTCTCTGTCGCTTTCAACGGCAGGCGCAGGGAAAGCTGCCGGCACCCGGAAAGGGTTGTCGGCATTCTCGCGAACGCAAGCCTGGGCTGCGGCCACAGGTACAGGTTCTTGCTGCAGGTCTGGGGGTATCTGATTATTGGCTTGCGGCTTGACTAATGCCTGAGGTGCCTTGAGGTACGCCGTCAATTGTGCGCCGAAGCCAACTTGAACTCTTGCGGTTGTCTGGCGTCAGTAAAAAAATCAGGGTTGGTAAATTTTCAGGGTGTCGGTGTCTTTGCAAGAACAACCTGATAGCAGCGGCTGCCGCTGGTGATCATGGTATGCAGACAATTTGAAGCTTGCGCTTAACAATGCCAGTAAACAGTAGCTGGCTTTGGCAGCTTATGATTATAGGCTCGGTTTGGGCCTGACTTGCAGTTAGTGGCAACAAGTCTGCGATGTTGTGCGTCGCCGTAGATATTTACCTGTTCTTCCGAGGAGCTAGCAATATATGCACGCGTGAAGTGGATAAGATGCATTATGATCTGGTGGGCCTGTTTTTTCAGGTTCGTATGAAGTTAAATACTTGACAGTGAGCAGGGAAAGCTGGTATACGAAAAATTCGTAAGGACTGATTTCCTGTGTGGAGGTCAGTCGGGCCGCCAAACAACCGCACACCGCAGAATAAGGGCCTCTCGGCCGAATGCATGGATCTTGCATTGAGAGCCCTTAGTCTGAAGTGGGCGGTTTTTTTTCTGTGCGGTTGTGAGCTGGGCGATGGAACGACACAACAGTTGCATAAACACCAAAGCAGTCATCGATTATGTGGAGGAGCATGCTCCGGAATCCCTGCCGCTGTTGCTGCAAGACCTGAGTCCAGAATTGGCAGGAGTGGAGGACCTGAAGGGCTTTCTGTCCGATCCAAATAACTGGGTTTCAACCGATGTTCTCATTCGCCTGTATGAAAGAGTCAAGAGACTGTTCGACGACGAAAATGTTGTCTTTCAAATTGGCTTTGAATCCGTTGCCAGAAGACGTCTGGGCTATATCGAACGTATCTTTCTTTTGACCACGGGTAAATATGCCCGGGCACTCTACGGCTATCCGCTCACTCTCAAGCGCCTTCAGAGCCTCAATGACAAATTCAACCGCACCAAACGGGTGGAAATTACAGAGCTGCACAGAGACAGTGCCGTGGTCAGACTTCACTGGTATCAGGGCATCCCCATGACAGGTGATTTCTGCTTGATGAACAAAGGCATCTATACAGCCGCACCAGTGGCATGGAAAGAATCGCCATGTCAACTGGTAGAGCCAAAATGTTTTTTCAAAGGCGACGACTATTGTGAGTACCACATTCAGTGGAAGCGGCCTCTTTCTTTCAAGCGCGCCTTGCTGCAGCTGGTGGCTCCCTGGAAGGTGGTCCGTGCCTCCATGGAAGAACTGGAGCGGGACAAGGAGCTCCTGAAAGAGAAATACGCCGAGGTTCATGCCCTCAACCTCGAGCTCAAGAGGCAGATAGACAGACTGCTGAGTCTGCAAGAGGCAAGTACAGCCATTCTTTCCATTCTGGACATTGATGAACTCATGGGTCTCATCCTCAACCGCCTGGTCCAGGTTTCTGCTCTGGACCGGGCAGCTATTTTCCTTCTGGACGAGGAAAAAGGAGAGCTGCAACTTGCCCACGGCGTGGGTGTTGCGGCGAGTCAAATTGAGCAGGCAAAAGAATATGTGGTGCCAGTCGCCAAGGAGAACAATATTGTTGCCAGGGTGGCGCGCACCGGTGTTCCGGAGCTGGTAGAAAATCTCACCGAGTCCAGCATCAACAAAGAAAATCCGTTGATCAAACAGTTCAGCCCGAAGGCTTTCATTGCCCTGCCGTTGAAGGTCAGGGGGGATGTTGTGGGAGTGCTGGTTGGCGACAAGGAAAACCCGAGTGGCAACGAGCTCGGTTCTGAGAAGGAATTCCTTATCAGTTTTTCCAACCAGATCGCCATCGCCATTCACAATGCCAGTCTTTACCACAAGCTCGAAGAATCCGAGCGGCAGTACCGGGAGCTGGTGGAAAATGCCCATGAAGGCATCTGGGTGGTAGATGAGCGGAATGTGATCACTTTTGCCAATCAGCGTCTTACTGAGATCCTGGGCTATGAGAACATGATGGGCCGCAACATCAATTCTCTGGTGGCTCCTGAGAAAAAGGGGACGCTGTTTGATCTATTGATAAGCAACATGCAGGGTAGAGTTGTCCAGGAAGAACTGGAACTGGTGCGCCAGGACGGAGATACGGTCTCTGCCATTGTCAGCAGCGTGCCCATAATGGAAGGGGATCGTTACAAGGGCAGTTTTGCCATGCTCACAGATATTACCGAGAAGAAGCGCATGGAGAGCCAATTGCTCCACAGACAGAAAATGGAGAGCATTGGTACTATGGCAGGCGGCATGGCGCACGATTTCAATAACATTCTCACAGGAGTTCTGGGGTATGCCAGCCTGCTGAAGCACCGGCTGAACGACAGGGTAGAGCTGCAGAAGTTTGCCCAGATCATTGAAACATCGAGCATTCGAGCTGCTGACCTGGTGCGGCAATTGCTGGCATTCAGTCGGGGCAGCCAGCCGGATGGTTTTCAGCTCATCTCCACCAACCGCATCATTCGGGAAACCAACAAACTTCTCGAGAGCACCCTGCCCAAAAAAGTGGAGATCAAGCTGGAGCTCACATCCGCCCTGCCGCTGATCAAGGCGAACGCCACCCAGATTCAACAGGCTATCCTCAATCTATGCCTGAATGCCAAAGACGCCATGCCCGACGGTGGCGAGATCAGAATTTCAACTGACATTGCTGAGATCAAACAGAACAGGTCGGGCCAATACGGTGATCTTGCTGCCAAACCAGGAAAGTACGTGCGGATCAAAGTGCAGGACACTGGCACGGGCATTCCCAGGGAAAATCTCTCCAAGATTTTCGACCCCTTTTTCACCACCAAGGAAGTGGGCAAGGGATCTGGTCTGGGACTGGCCATGGTGTATGGCATTGTGAAGAACGCCAATGGCTATATCCATGTGGAGAGTCGGGAAGGACAGGGATGTCTTTTTGAACTTTTCTTTCCTGTGGACGACAGGGAAGAAGAGCAGGTGGTTGAAGATCTCAGTTCTTCACCCATGGGGGGACACGAGGCCATATTGCTGGTAGACGATGAAGAACTGGTGCGAGAGCTGGGGAAACGCTTACTGGAGAGTTACGGCTATCGAATTCTCACTGCGGCCGATGGCGAGGAAGCTCTGGCAATCTGTAGAGATGAGGGCAAACCAATCGATCTGGTGGTGCTGGATCTCATCATGCCGAAGCTCAGCGGTAAAGAGACCCTGATTCGCCTGAAAGAACTGAGGCCAGAGGTCAGGGTGGTCATTTGCAGCGGCTGCACCCCTGAAGAAAATGATCTGGAAGCAGAGTTGGGCATGGAGCTGCCCATAATAGAGAAGCCGTTCAAGCTGGAAGAACTGGCTAGAGTTGTTCGGCAAACACTGGACAACAGGTTTGACAGCCGGGCCACTGAACGGGGAGGCGCACGAGCAACTGGTGGGGCCGGAAATTTTCCCCATTGAGATGAAGGTTTTTCCGGGAGAGGGAGCTTGAGAGAAGGGGGATGGCATGAAGCGGTTGGTGGGGCATTTTCTGGCTGACATTGGCATCAGCCGCTATTTTCAATGGCGGTGCAATACATTTTTCATGAGCTGGCTGCCGTTTCATGCAAGCAGGACTTACCTGAACTTGCTGGGGAAAATATATTTTTCCTTGAATCGTGGAGAAAAGCAAAAGATTCAGCAGAATCTCACGGCGGTAATGGAACACTTTCGCCCCCAGAAGCAACTGGACCTCGTCAGCCAGAGAGCTCTGCATGGCATGTTTGCCCATTATCACGAAAAGCTATTCACTGCTTATGGTGGTTTTTCCAGAGTTTGTCGATTCTTGCAGGAACACGTTTCTATCAAAGGCCGCCCGCTTCTGGACGAGGCCCTCGCCCAGGGCAGAGGGGTAATCCTGGTGACTGGCCATTATGGAGGGATAGAATTCTTGCCTTCTATTCTGGCACTCAGAGGCTACAGGGTCACAATGCTGGTGCGCTTCAATTCCAGGCGGCTCAAGCAAATTCTCAATCAACACGCCCAGCGCGTGGGCATCTCCTTGCTTGATATGAATCAAAACGGCATGACTCCATTCAAAGCGTTGCAGTCTTTGAAAGCCAATAGAATTTTGATCACCGAGTGCGACGAGTTCAGATCCTGGAGACCTCACCGACACAGGCGGGCAACTTTTCTGGGATTTTCGACTCCCCTGGACCGCACTCTGGACCTGCTATATCGACGCTATCGCTCTCCGGTAATCACCGGCTTCATGGAGCGGCGGGCAGGGAATCGTTATGAACTCACTTTGGAGGCTGTGGATTGTCAAGAAAGCGGTTCCACGAGTGGTCCAATAGCAGAGCGTGTTTTGCAGGTCCTGGAGAGATATATCGGCAATGCTCCGGAGCAGTGGTACCTGTGGGGCGAAGTCAGGGCTATTCTGGGGCAGCAGATTCCCCTTTCTGGCCGGCCAGTGGCAGACCGCAGAAGTGGGAGCGATGCTTGTCGAGCTCCCGGGGGTGGCTGTGAGGGCGTTGATGTACGCAGCAATATAGACCCTCAACCCTCCTCGCTCTATCATTCCAAGTAACCTGGGGCTTCTAGCGAGCAGCAAGCAGCAATGACGTCTGTATGACGAATTCATGTCACTGCAAGCCTGTCAGGCTGAATGCCGGCCCGGATGCTGCTCGAATGTTACCGGCATGAGCCACCTGGAATGGGCCCAGGACGGCTGGCGCTGGCAGGCAGCATGTCCGAGTTTCTGCTGTTACCCGGCGAATTCTTGCCTCATATAGCAAATATCTCTGCAGTTGCGAGCTCTCGGGCTGAAGGGCCGACAGCTGCAGGCAACGGCTCTCTGCAGTTGGGGAAACAGCAGCGCTATATCTGGCTCGAGGCTAAGCGAGGTGAGGGTTTGCCCGGCATGGGCGCAAGCAGATTGAGGAGAAGGTCTTCGATAATTATCCGGGCAGGCACTGCTGTGCTCTTGATGGCTAGATCCGCACGCTGGAGAGACAAGAGTGCCTGCACGAGGTCGGTGGCGGAGAAGCGGCAGCTCCGAGCCATGGTCTTGTAGAGGACGAAAGGATGCAGCTGCTTGAGGGGTGAATCTGCCGCTATATGCTTCTTGAGCAAAGGAGCGATTTTCCGCTGAAAGGTGTTGTACTGAGTTTCAGGAGCAAAGCGACCCTGCAGATGAATATCGATGATCTCGCGTGCCGCAATAAGGCGCCGCACTTCGTTTGCCAGGGTGGCCACAACCTGCAGTGGGTGATAGCCTTGATCTAGAAGGCGCTGGAGGATGGCAAGGGCTTGCAGGGTGTCGCCGGAAGCCAGAGCTGAATTCAATTCGTAGAGGGGTTCCTCGCGGCAATAGTCGCTTATGCTGGCCACGTGTTCTGTGGTGATAGTGGTCTGGTCGCCAGCGTACGATATGAGCTTTTCGAGCTGGCTCCTCAGGGCCCAGAGATTGAATCCCGTATGCTCCAATAACAGGGAAAGAGCTTGCTGCTGAATCCTTTTTCCTCCCTTCTCCAGAAGACTTGCGGCAACATCTTTGAGAAGGGTTTCTCTCGTCTTGCGAGCCTGGCGGTTGGTTCCTGTGGCCACGCTGAAATCCACTACTACGCCCTGCTTTTCTATCTCCCTGTAGAGGGCACGCCTCTTGTCAACAGCATCGGTTGTGAGGACCAGGCAGTGGCCGGCGGGAAAGCCCTGCTGCAAAGCAGCTTGCAGCAGGGGGCCGTCGTCGCGGGCAGGTGGAATCTGCATGTCGTTTGCGGTGATATGAGAGAGCACCTGGTCGAGCCATGCCAGCGACTGTTCATCCTTGTCCACCTTGAGGGTATGCTGCCAGAGGTTGGCCGGAACTGTCCGCCAGGCGCCTCCTGTCCATTGCTCCAGGGACCAACCTGCATAGGCCAATATTTCGAGCAACAGGCGGGCCGCAGCTTCAACATCGCCAGATTCGTATTCATCCTTGCACTTGAGAAAAAGAGTGGAAAGATTGGCACGGGAATAAAACAGGCGGCAGTCCCGGACCACCACTGCCTTGCGCCCGGGGAAGAGGTTGAAGGTGTTGAGCCCCTGAAGAAGCTCAGCAAAATCAGCCTGTCTTCCCTCAACCACCAGGAGATTGGTATCCCTGGTTGCTGGTGGAAGGAGTACCTGCAGAAACTGCTCCAGGGCAGTGCTCACCAGATAACTGTCTCCGTGAAACAGGTAGACGGAGGCGATGCTGTCCTGCTGCACATCTTTGATGAGCAGGTCAAATTCTGCCCGACTGAGACAAGCCATTCTGCACCTCGGTCCCGAGGCCTGGATGTTGCAAGATTGAGGGCTACCCCTGATGCCATGATATGCTGGGAACGCCAGCTGCGCTCAGAGGTGCATCATGAAAAGATCCGACTGATGCTGAATTGTTGCACTGCCGGCCTTTGGAGCGAGGCCGAGAGAAGCCTGCCAGCTGAACTTGCTCAAAGCTGCGGCGGCAGTGCAGCAGCTATTATATATAACACATGTTCGCATAAGAACACACTAACCTAATGGCACTGTTCATTGACAAGATCTTGCCCTAGAATAAAGTATAGCAGACGAGGTGAAGACTCCTATAGAACAGGAGGCTGTTGCTCTTGACTGAGCCGAACGCGGAAAAAAGAAAATACAGGAAGAAGAGCTTTATTGTCATCGGCATTATCGCTGCTGTAACAGTGCTCGCTTCTGCCACGATCATCCTGAGGCGTCCTACTGTGGAGCCTGTGAGGACGGTGGCGCCGCTGGTGCTTCCTGTGCGGGCAGTGCAAGTTCGCCAGCAGCCATTTCAACGGTCAATGACTCTTTACGGCAGCGCCGAGCCCCTGGTGGCAGCAGATGTTGCTGCAGAGATACAGGGGAATATTGTCTGGATCAGTCCCAGGTGTGAACCTGGCGAGAAGGTGAAGCAGGGAGAAGTTCTTGTGCGGCTCGACCCTGCTCTCTACGAGATTGCCCTGCAGCAGGCAGAAGCTGCTCTGGTTGAGGCTCAGGCAGGTTATGACCTGCAGAATATAGACAATGCCCTGCAGGAGCAGAAGCTGAGACAAAGAGAAACAGAATTGCGCATCAGCCGCAAAGAGCTGCAGCGGAAGAAGAAGCTGCGGGAGCGTTCTGCTATTTCCTCCTCGGCATATGATGAGCAGGTTTCTGCCCTGGCGCAGATGGAGAGCAGTTATCTGGAGCAGCGAGCCCGGGTGGAAAAATCCAAGGCTTTGCTGGCCAGGGCCGAGGCAGAGGTGAAATTAGCAAAAGCAAGGCGGGCGCAGGCTGCCCTGGACCTGGCCAGGACAGAGATAAAGTCTCCCCTGGACGGCGTGGTTGCCAGGCGCTTTGTGGAGTTGGGCAACAGGCTGGCGGTAAATGAGGCCGCTTTCCGAGTTGTGGACTATCACACGGTGGTGGTGGAAGTGCAGGTTCCCTCCAACAAACTGGACTTGCTGAGAAAGGGAGTTGAAGTGGAGGTCAGGGCATTGAACGGGGAGCTGCTCAGAAGGGGCGAGCTGCGGCACCTCTCCCCGCAAGCGGACCTGAGCACACGGCTCTTTGCCGCCAAGGTTTACGTGGAGAACCCCCCCGGGGCTGTTGCTTTGCTGCCGGGGCAATTTGTCACTGTGGTCATGAAAGAGAAGAGAGCGGCATCCTCTTTTGTCATTCCGGTGGCAGCAATAGGCCAGGACAATGAGGGCGAGTATGTTTTTGTAGTTGACAATAGCAGTGAAGCTCGAGCTCGAAAGGTCTATATCAAGAACAGCTGGCAGCAGGAAGAGGTCTGTGTGGTGCACGGCCTCAGTGAAGGTCAGGTGGTGGTGGTCCAGGGCCAGGAGAATCTGGTTGATGGTGCCCCAGTAAAGGTGATCTCTCTGGAGAAGGTGGGATGAATCTGGCCCGCTTTTCAGTCAGAAATCCTGTATGCGTGAACCTGATAATGATCTGCATTCTGGTGATGGGGGTGGTTCTCTACAATACCCAGATGCCAAAGGAGATCTTCCCTGAATTCAGCAAGAATCAGGTCATCATTACCACAATCTACCCGGGCGCTTCGCCGGAAGAAATAGAAAAAAACGTCACTATCAAGATCGAAGACGCCATAAACGACCTGGACGATGTGGACGATATCTTCTCCATATCCCAGGAGGGCCGCTCCACAGTAAAATTGACGGTGTCGCCCGACGTCAAGAGCATGGCCAAGCTGCTTGGCGATCTGCAGCAGAAAATAGACCAGATTTCAGACCTGCCAGAAGACGCAGAGGATCCGAGCATTCGGGAGGTAGAGACCAATTATCCGGTAATCACGGTGTCCATCTACGGCAATATCGATTTGCTGCAGTTGAAAGAGTTTGTCGAAGATCTCAAGGATAAAATTTCAGCCTTGCCCGGGGTGGCGGATGTGCGAACCGTGGGCCTGCCCGAGCGGGAGCTCTGGATAGAGGTGGCTCCTGAGTCACTGGAGCGCTATGATCTCACCCTGGCTGACATAGCCCGGGCTGTGAGATCCCAGAATTTCGATCTTCCAGGGGGCACATTTCCGACGAGCCGGGGAGAGTTTCTGGTCCGCACCGTGGGCAAGGTTTCTGAAAGCCGTCTGTTGAACAATCTGGTGTTGAAAAGCACCCCTGATGGCGGCAGAGTGGTACTGGGAGATGTGGCCCGGATAAAGAACTGGTTCGAAAGGGAGACTTCCCTCGGCCGTTTCAATGGACAACGGGCTGTGAACCTCACTGTAACCAAGACCAAACGAGGCGATGCCATCAAGGTCTCTCGGGGCGTCCAGCGGCTGGTGGCCTTGTACCGCACTCAACTTCCCGCCACTGTTAATGTGGGGGTGTTCAATGATCTTTCCATCTATATTCAAAACAGGCTTCACGTGCTGAAGCAGAATGGACTGCAAGGTCTGCTGGTGGTCTTCCTGCTGCTTTTTCTCATGCTCAATACCAGAGTGGCACTTCTGGTCACCCTGGGAATCCCAGTTTCCTTCCTGGGGGCGATCATCCTCATGCACTATGCTGGGATGACCATGAACATGATCGCCATGTTTGCCCTGATTGTGGTGCTGGGCCTGGTGGTTGATGACGCCGTGGTGATAGGCGAGAATGTCTACCGGCATTACGAGGCAGGACTTTCCCCTGCTGAGGCGGCGGTAAAAGGAACCCAGGAGGTTGCCTACCCCGTGGTCTCCGCAGTGGCAACAACTGTAGCGGCCTTTCTGCCTCTGCTCCTTATGCCTGGAACGCTCGGAGTCTTTCTCGGGGTAATTCCCAAAGTGGTCACCTTTGCCTTGCTGGTGTCTCTCTTTGAAGCCCTGGTGATTTTGCCGTCACACCTGGCAGAATTCTTGCCCCGCCAGCCAAAGCCGCCTGGTCCATATCGCCACCGCCTCAACCAATGGATCAACAGCATCGTTGGCCAGTATGGCAGACTGCTGGAGAGGGTCCTCAACTGGCGCTATGTATTCGTTGTCCTGGCCCTGGCTGTCTCTTTACAGCTGGTGCTCTATGCCCGCTATCATATTCCATTCGTGCTCTTCGGCCAGTTTGAAGGGAGCCAGTTTTTTGTCAATATGGAGACTCCCACGGTGAACTCTCTGGAGGATACAGAACAGCTGGTTGCCAGAGTGGAGGCAGCCATCAGAAGCAGCATCCCGGAGAGCGAGCTCACTTCCATGGTGAGTAATGTGGGTTACATCTTTGATGATCTCGAGAATGTGCGGCTCGGCAGCAATCTGGCCCAGACAATCGTGGAGCTCAAGGATCTGGACAAGGGGCGCAAGCGTCCCATAAAGGAAGTGATCGCCGGGGTGAGACAGGCAATTGAACCCTTGCGCTCTGAGGCTAGCATCCAGATCCGCGAAGTCAGTGCCGGACCAGGCGGCTCTCCCATATATATTCTTCTGTCTGGAAACAACAGGCAGACACTCAGATTTCTCGCCAATCAGGTAGAGGCATTCGTGGAGCAATTTCCTGGAGTGCATGATTTGAAAGACAACCTGGAAGCAGGCAAACCTGAGTTGCAAGTTCGCCTCAAACCTGTGGCCTATGCTCTCGGACTCGATGATCGTCAAGTAGCTGAGCAATTGCGCAACGCTTTCTGGGGGGCGAAGAGCTCCAAGTTTCAGACTGCCACTGAAGACATAGATGTGGTGGTAAAAATTCCAGAAAAACAAAAGAAGCGGCTGGCCGTGTTGTTGAATTTCAAGCTGACGCTGCCGGATGGCAGCAAGATACCCCTCACTGAAGTTGCCAACGTGGTGAAAGTTGCCGGAGCCAGCCAGATCATCAGGGACAACCAGAAGCGGGCCATTGTCATCACTGGCGAGCTCGAGCAGAACAAGACTACTACCAGCGAGCTGGCGGCAGCAGTGCGACAGCGCTTCCATGATATTTCACAGAAATACCCAGGCTACTCATTGAGCACAGAGCGGGGTGAAATGAAGGAGATCAATGAATCCTTGAGTGCACTCACCTCGGCATTTCTCCTGGGGCTTCTCCTTATTTACTTCATACTAGGCACGCAGTTTCGCTCCTACCTGCAGCCTCTTATTGTCATGGCTGCCATTCCCTTTGGCATCGACGGGGTTATCCTTGGACACATAGTGATGGGAAAGACAATTGGCATCATGTCCATGATTGGTCTGGTGGCCCTGTCCGGCATCGTGGTGAATGATTCACTGGTGCTGGTAGATTTTATCAACAAGAAGAGGGGTTCAGGACTTGACCGCCACACCTCTATCGTGCAGTCAGGCAAGGTGCGCTTCAGGCCAGTGGTGCTGACTTCGGTGACTACCATGGGCGGGCTCTTTTTTCTGGCCTTCCTGGCTAAAGGTCAGGCCAGATTTCTCTCACCCATGGCCATAGCCATTTTTTATGGCCTCATGGCTTCCACGGTGATCACCCTGCTGCTGGTCCCCTGCCTGTACGCGATTCTGGACGATGTGGTGCTGAAATGCCAAAGGCAGTCCAGCGGGCTGCGACTTCCTTCTGCCGGTGGGGAGAGGTCGGTCTGAAGAGCTGCTGCTCGAGGCAACTGCTGCCGAGCAACAGAGTGTGACTCTGATGAAGAACAACCAGGAGCACATCTATGACGGCTGGATTTATCATCTGGCCATAGATATGGCTATGGCCAGGGTGCGTCGTCTAATAAAGCTGCAGATAGATGCTGGCAGCACTTTGATCGACATAGGCTGCGGCACCGGAGAGCTGCTATTTTCTCTGGCCGACCGGTGCAGCAGGCTTGTGGGGGTGGAGCGCTCTAAAGGCATGTGGACCTATGCCAGTAGACGAGCCAGCAACTATCCGCGAGGGCGGCTGCAGTTTATCTTTGGCGACGGGGCCGATTTGGACTTCATTCCCTTTCATGCCTTCGATTATGCCACAGTGTGTATGGTTTTCCACGAAGTGACCCTCCATATGCGCCCCCTGCTGCTTCGTGAGGTGCGGCGCATTGCACGGACCACCATCATGGTGGACTATAGAGTGCCTTTCCCAAAGAGAAGTTTGAGAGCCCGCAGCATTCACCTCATTGAGCGACTTGCCGGCAGGCAGCACTACGGCAACTTCAGAAGTTTTCTCACTACTGGAGGATTGCCTGCCCTGGTCGCAGGAGAGAAGTTGTCTGTTTTGCAGGAAATCCCTTTGCAGGGCAACTGCCTGCATCTGCTGAGAGCTGAATGAGGGGAACTGTCCAGTCAGGAGGCGATGTGGCTGGCTGGCGCGCAGGCCTCCCCTGGGGCTTTACTGCCGGCTTGCAAGAGAAGAAGTATTACTTGAACGCCCGCCGCTGGAGACATGCCGCTCTCACGACGCCGTCGGTTAGGCAGCAGCCGATGGCTGGATGAGGCTGCAGTGAAGGGCCGTCTGCTCGCCTAGGCCGAGCAGCTCTGCGCTGCCAGCGGTTGGTCACTGACTGCGGTGACGCCGCCTGCAAGGCACGAGGTGCTTTGTCAGCCTCTTTGCTGTTGCTCCTGCGAGCCTATTTCATCCTTTATCTGCTTCAAGGCTTCACGAATGGCATGCTGGCGTTCGGGGTTCTTGCTGTAACGGAGAGCCTCATTGTAGTGAAAAGCAGCGTTTTTCCATGAATGCTGCCGCTGATAATAAATGCCAAAGTTGTAATGGGCATCCGCCAGCTGATTCAGCTTGCCAAAAGCCAGGCCCAGATAGTAGTGAATGGAAGGAAGCCTGTTGTCCAGATTCGCTGCCTGACTGAGATATTGGCATGCCTGGGAAACCTCGTCCTTTTCTAGAAATACCCGGCCGAGCATATAGAGCACTGTGGGGTTCTGGGCGTTAAAAGTCATGGCAGACTGCAGGGTGGACTGTGCTTTGTCCAGTTCTCCCATTAGCAGATAAGTTCTTCCCAGCTCTATTAGAAAGGGCGCCAGGTCTGGTCGGAGAGAGACTGCCTGTTTGAAGTACCGGGTGGCCTCCTTCAGGCGATCTTCGCGGCGGAGCAGCAAGCCCTCGGCGTAGAGCGCCATTGCACGGGTCCTGGGATGCTGCTCCCATTGCCGCAGTCTTGCTGCCGCTTGAGCTGGATCTGCATAACCACCCAGCAGCTTCGCCTGCATCAAAAGAAACTTTTCGGTCCTTTCCTTCGGTGCCTCGGCCGCCTCCAGTTTTTTTTCCTGTGAAAGCCTGGTGTCAATGGTGTTTTCGAGATACAAGATCCGTTCTGGAATCCCGGGGTGGGTGAGCAGATAGGGGGGTGGCCGGCCTCCGGACTGCCAGCTCATCTTATTCATTTTCTTGAAGATGTCCACCATATCGATGCCGGGATAGCCAGCAGCCTCCAGATAGCGGAGACCTTTGCGATCTGCTTCTTCCTCATCCTGGCGACTGTTGGCTAGTTCGAAAGAGGTGGCGGCAGCTAGAGAACCGCGGGTAATGGCCTGACTGGCTACTGGTGATTTGCCGAGAAAGATACCAGCGAGCATGCCCCCCAAGACCGCAATGTTGAGCTTCTGCATGCGCGCCATCCGTTCAGCAATATGACGGGACTGGACATGGCCTATCTCATGGCTGAGCACTGCCGCCAGTTCACCTTCGTTGTCCATGAGCTGCAGAAGACCGCTATTGATAAAGATGTGGCCTGCTGGTGCGGCAAAGGCATTGAGTGCGCTGCTGTCGATAACGTAGAAATGAAAGGGAAAGAAAGTATGGTCCAGTTTGTCTACGATCCGCTGACCAACTTCGTTCACATAGTCCACAACTTCGGGATCTTCAATGAAGCGAAAGTGGCTGAAGACTGCCTTCATGAATTTTTGGCCCATTTGCCGCTCTCTCTCGATGGTGAGCTCGGCCAGCGACTGACAGGGAGAAATCAGTACAAGCAAGAGAGCCGTCATGAGAGCGGTGACAATCTTGAAACATGGCCTTGTTGTCTTGTTCATGTCATTCACTCGGTTAGATCATTAGCAGATGATATTTCATATTTTAGCTCCAACCAGGGCGCTGTGTCCAGCAGTAAGCTCTCTGGCGAGGCTCCTATGTGTGGCCGTCAGAGTTCTTTTTGCCGCCAGTGGTTTTGACCTCCACCCTTGGAGCCTCCCGCCACAATCCTTCCAGATCGTAAAGGCTGCGTATCGGCTCGTAGAAGATGTGTACTACCACGTCTCCTAGATCCAGGAGCACCCAGTGCCCCTCACGCATGCCTTCGATGCCCATGGGTTTCAATCTTTGCGCCCTGAGCTCCTGCTGCATGTGTTCAGCAATGGCCTGGACGTGTCTGGTTGATCTGCCGCTGCAGATGACAAAATAGTCAGTAATGGAGACGATTTCGGCCACATGGAGTATTATGGGCTCTGTGGCTTTATGGTCAATGGCTACCTGGGCGCACAGCAGGGCTTTTTCCAGTGTTGCTTTTTGAACAGTGCCGCTGCCTACAGTGCCTTTCTTTTTTGAAATTGTCATCATAGAGCTAACTTTTCCCGGAACTCCCATAAAGTGCATGCTGGTATATGTAGGCTTCCACTGCTGCTGGGATCAGATAGCGAACGGAGCGGCCGCTTGCCAGCAACTGGCGGATTTTAGAAGAGGATATATCCATGAGAGTCACCTGGCGATAGTACACCGGAAGATAATGAGGATGGCTGAACTTGCCCTCATGGTCGTCGTAGACGAAGTCGCTGGATATCTGTGCTGTGAGCATAGATTCCAGCTGTTCATGAGAGTAGCCTGGTCTGGCTACCACTACAAAATGTGCCAGGGTGAAAAGCTGCCGGTATTTTCTCCAGGAAGGGAGATCCAGGAAGGCATCCAGGCCAACAATGAAGTACAGCAGTTCCTCTTCAGGGGAGTGGGAGGCGAGCCAGGTCAGGGTCTCCACCGAGTAAGATTTGCCCGACAGCTGACGTTCCAGGTCTGAAAGGGTGAAGAAAGGATTTTCTGCAACAGCAAGTTCGAGCATGGCATAGCGGTGTGAGAAAGAAACCAGACAGTGCAAATCTTTGTGGGGTGGATTTGCTGCGGGCATGAAAACTACCTCAGCCAGTTGCAGTGATTCCGCCACCTCTTCAGCTGCCCGCAAGTGACCGAAATGCACTGGATTGAAGGTGCCGCCAAGAATACCCTTTTTCATGGAGAAACCTTATGCAGAGTGTCAGTTGATTTCTGGCTGGCTTCGGCTGCCACTGCGGCCGTGGGCGTCCTTTGCTGCAAACTGCAACTGCAGGCTCATGATTGTCCAGACCTGCGGGCCGCGGGCTCACCTCGCTGTAATGCTGCTCGGTGCCAGGTGGTGTGCAGGTGCTGTTTATGGTTCGGCATTGAAGAACCGTGCCGCAGTCTGCAGGAGAGATATCCCCTGCACTGGCTGGCCACAGGAGCTCTGGCAATAGCCGGGCTGGAGCAATTGAACCGCTGGAACCACCTGAGACCTTCTTTTCCTGCCCACTGCCGCTGTTTGTTATGCCTCATGTTAGCACATTCAGAAGGATTTGTGATCGTCGCCTTCTTGCTGGAAGGAAAAAGTAGAATGATCGAGTCAAGCAGGCGGTTTGGCGAGGGCCTTGCTGTCGCCAGGTTCCAGCAGGGAGCCGAGGACAAAATTGTCTCTATGGATGACTTCATCCGAGTGTTTGTATCCCAGAGTCCGCTCGATCAGATTACTCCTCTTGCCTTTGATCAAATCGATCTCGGCAGCCGAGTAGTTTACCAGACCTATGCCCACGGTCTCCCCGAATTGATCGAGACAGCGCACCGGGGCACCCACGCCGAACTTGCCAGTCACCGAGACAATACCACTTGGCAGAAGGCTCTTGCCCTGTGTCTTCAGTGCCTTGGCTGCGCCGTCATCCAGAACGAGCTCGCCCTGGGGTTTCAAGGTGTGGGCGATCCATTGTTTTCTTCCCGGCAACCGCCTTTTTGCCGGCAGAAAGAGAGTGCCGATCTGCTTGCCGTCAAAAATTTGCTTGAGCACGTATCGTTTTCTGCCATTGGCAATGATCATAGGAATGCCGGCTGCGATTACTTTGCGAGCAGCTATGAGTTTGCTGCTCATGCCGCCGGTACCCACACTGCCTGGAGTGTCGCTGGCGCACTGCTGCAGACGGCGATCGATGCGGCGCACCAGGTGAATAATGCTAGCGTTCTCATTTCGCCTCGGGTCACAATCGAAGAGCCCGTCGGTATCAGTGAGAGCCACCAGGAGGTCCGCTTCGGTAAGGTGCGCGATCAGGGCTGATAGATTGTCGTTGTCGCCGAAGCGAATCTCGTCCACCACAACAGTATCATTCTCGTTGACAATAGGGATAATGCCCCAGTCCAGTAAGGTCTGCAGGGTATGACGGGCATTCAGATAGCGGCGACGATGAGTGAGATCATCGCTGGTGAGAAGCACCTGGGCAACTTTGAGATCATAATGGTGGAAGGCCTCTTCATAGGCCTGAATTAGGCTGCTCTGGCCAACAGCAGCGGCAGCCTGCTTTTGAGGAATCGTTCTGGGCCACTCTCGAAGCCCCACCTTGCGCATGCCGGAGGCAATTGCTCCTGATGAGACAATGACTACCTGGCGGTTCTGTTCTCGCAACAGGGATATTTCGTCGCAAAGGCGGTTGATTACCCCGAGGTCCAGACCACGGCTGCCTGTGAGCACGCCGCTGCCAACCTTGATGACAACGCGGTTTACCTCAGCCAGAATTCTTTGGCGTTCAGTTGATGTGAGCATGCCAGCCATTCAGCAGGATTCTTTCCGGTGCCAGTGTCCTGCTCGACTGCTCTCCTGGGAGGGGCTACCCTCTCGAATGGCTCCTCAGAGAATGACAATGGTGAGCAGGCCAGAGAACAAGATTTCGGTTTTATCCAAACAAGCCAATATTGTTCGAGCACCTCAAGAGAAGCAATTGCTTCTATTGCCGAGTGACGCCAGTTGTTCTGCTATTGCCTGCAACAAGAGTTGAACATTTTGCCCTGTGGCCGCAGAGATGGCATACACTGGAAGTCCAATTTTCTCAAGAGATGCACTGATTTTATTCAGCTTCTCCTGGCTGGAGAGCAGATCTATCTTGTTCAAGGCGATGATTTGCGGTTTGGCCAATAGCCTGGCGCTAAACTGCTCCAGTTCATGGTTCAGGGAATGAAATCGCTGCAGTGCTTCTGCTGGGTCCTCCTCAGTAATTGAGATGTCAATGAGATGGACCAGAACTCTTGTTCGTTCGATGTGTCGCAAAAACTTGTGTCCTAAGCCAGCACCGCGATGAGCGCCCTCTATGAGGCCGGGAATATCCGCCACCACAAAGGAATCGCCCTGTTGGGACCGCACCACGCCAAGGTTGGGCACCAGGGTAGTAAAAGGATAGTCGGCTATTTTGGGCCGGGCCGCCGAAATCCTGGCAATCAATGTTGATTTGCCCGCATTGGGAAAGCCGACCAGGCCAACGTCCGCCAGAAGCTTCAGCTCGAGTATGAGGTGGCGTTCTTCTCCAGGTTGACCGTTTTCGGCAATTCGAGGAGCCCGTCTGGTGGAGGTGGCAAAGCGGGCATTGCCTCTACCGCCAGCACCGCCTCTGGCCACTATGCAGGAGTCGCCCTCAGTGACCAGGTCAGCACACAGTTCTCCACTGTCAGCGTCTCTGACCTGAGTGCCCACGGGAACCAGCAGTTTCAAATCGCTGCCGCTCCTGCCAGTTTGCTGTTTACCGCGGCCGTGTTCTCCTCTAGCCGCCCGAAAATGTCGCTGGAAATGGAAGTCGAGAAGGGTTTGCTTGGTGCTGGTGGCCTGGAGGATCACATGGCCACCCCTGCCGCCATCACCACCATCAGGCCCACCTCTGGGGACATATTTCTCACGGCGAAAGCTCACACAACCGTTGCCCCCGTCACCAGCGCGCACGTGTATCTTGACCTCGTCAATGAATCGCATAGGTAGCGATGACCGGCGTTTTCAGACTTGCAGTTCATCAAGAACCGGGGGCATAGACGCTGACTTTCAACCGTCTCTTGTCTTTTCTCTCGAAGCGAACAACGCCGTCTATTTTGGCAAACAGGGTATAGTCTTTACCCATGCCCACATTTTGCCCGGGATGAAAACGGGAGCCAACCTGTCTTACCAGGATATTGCCGGCGCGGACAAACTGGCCACCGAAGCGCTTGACGCCTCGGCGTTGGGCGGCGCTGTCGCGACCATTTCGAGAGCTTCCTCCAGCTTTTTTGTGTGCCATATGCTTATTACCTCATGCGGAGGACATCTCTGGAGTTTGAATGCCTTCAATGAGCAGCTCGGTGTATCTCTGACGATGTCCCTGCTTCTTGCGGTAGCCCTTGCGTCTCTTGTACTTGAAAACGATTATTTTGCGTCCCAACACCTGTGCTCGTACTCTTGCAGTTACTTGCGTGTTGCTGAGCGTCTCTCGGTCCACATGGAGCTTGTCGCCGTCATTGACCATCAGCACGTCGTCGAGAGGCACCATATCTCCTACGGCAGCATCGATTTTCTCTACGCGAATCACATCGCCGGGACTCACGGTATACTGTTTACCACCTGTGCGAACCACTGCGTACATATGTCATACCTCCAGAATGAGAAATAGTCAAATTAATGTAAAATCTTCCTTTTGTCAAGATTCATCCGCCATTTTTGTGAAGTCCGCTCCGCTGCCATCAGGGGAGCTTTCTGTTGCCCTGTTCAGAGCATGTCCCAGCAGAAGAAGCATCAGGCCTGGCGAGGGGTCTCTGCTCAAGAGAGGCAACTTCAGGAAACCGCTGAGATTTCATATTGTTCGAGATGCAAGTGATTGTCTGTTTGCACAGTGATGCGGCCCTGCAGTTTTCGCTCCAGTTCTTCCAGATGCTGCCGTTCTTCATCGTAGAGCAGGTGGGCCACTTCTGGATGTGCTGTGACCATAATGCTCCGGCCAAACAGGGTTTCGTGTTCCCGTTCGATTTCCCGGAAAATCTCATAGCAGATGGTAGTTTTTGATTTGAGACATCCCTCGCCTTCACAATAGAAGCACGGTTCGCAGAGAACTCTGGTGATGCTTTCTTTGGTTCTCTTGCGAGTCATCTCTATTAGCCCGAGTTCGGACATCTTGAGAATGTTGGTCTTGCTCTTGTCCTTTCTGAGGGCCTCCTTGAGGCTGTTGAAGACCTTGTCGCGGTTTGATTCTTTGGCCATGTCTATGAAATCAATGATAATGATGCCGCCAATATTGCGGAGGCGCAGCTGGTAGGCGATTTCTTTCACAGCTTCCAGGTTTGTCTTGAGGATGGTTTCTTCCAGATTTCGTTTGCCCACGTAGCGGCCCGTATTTACATCTATGGCAGTAAGGGCTTCGGTAATTTCAATAATGATATAGCCGCCAGATTTCAACCATACCTTCTTGCCGAGAGCCCTCTGGAGCTCCACTTCTATGCCGTAGGCATCAAATATGGGTTCAGACTCTTCATAGAGCCTCACATCCGCCTTGAGGCTTGGCATAAAGGTGTCCACAAATTTGAGGATTTTGTTATATTCCTCCGGGGAGTCCACTATCAGTTTGTCCACCTCTTTGGTGAAAAGATCGCGTACCGCCCTCAGGCTGACATCGAGATCCTGATGGAGCAGGGCAGGAACCTGACAGTGATCATTTTTTCGCTGGATGCTGTTCCAGAGTTTCAAGAGGAAGTCCATTTCCGTCTTTATCTTGTCGCGCTCCACGCCTTCGGAGGCTGTCCGGGCAATGAAGCCGCAGGTGGGGGGCTTGATGCTGAGCAATAGATCCCGCAAACGTCGGCGTTCTTTGTCGTTCTCGATGCGCCGTGACACCCCAACATGATCTACAGTGGGCATGAGAACCAGATGCCGTCCGGGCAATGAAATATGAGAGGTAATCCTGGCCCCTTTGCTCCCCAGAGGCTCCTTGGCTACCTGCACCAGAATTTCCTGGCCCTCTTGCAGTCGATCTTCTATGTGTGCTTCAAATTCCAGCGGCTGTTCACATTCCAGTTCTTCTTCGTCGAGCTCTTCAGTAGCGGCTGCCATCATCTCTTCCATGCCATCGAGATTGTCTGAGACATCACTTACATAGAGAAAGGCTGCCTTGTCCAGACCTATGTCCACAAAAGCGGCTTGCATGCCGGGCAGAACACGCACTACTCTTCCTTTGTAGATGTTGCCGGCAATGCTTCGCTCTCCGGCCCGCTCTATGTACAATTCGCTTACAGTACTGTTTTCCAGAAGAGCTACCCTTGTTTCGTAAGAGGTGGTATTGATAATCAGATCAGTAGACACGTCTACAACCCTTTCACAGGTACAGCCGAGGTTTTTACGATGCGAGCCGTGGCCACGACTTCTTCGGGCACCTCGAAGAGATGACAGAGGAGATCGCGCACGCGTATGTTGCCGTTGATCCCTTCGAGCAGTCCGAATCTGAGGGTGTCAGGAGTCACCAGCACAAGATCTCTCAGACGGTTCTGCAGAGAAATTTCTTTGTCGCCTTTTTTGGATTTCTGCCGCAAGGGGGCGAGGTCATTCTTGTTGAAACGGAGGAACCCTGCCATTGGCCAGCATTGCTCAGAAAGCACGGCCTCATAGGTGACCAGATATGCCCTGTTGGGCTGGTGCTTCTCTTTTCTGCTTACCTGGACGACCTCTAGGCCAGTGGGCAGCTGGCTGTTGAGGCGAACAGCTATTTCCTCTGGTGGTAGAGCATCATAGAAGAGCACTTCCATCTCCTCTACCCGGCTTTCCATACCCAGCGGCAGGGCATTTCCAAAAGAAAGTCTGGGTACAGGGTGGTAGCCCTCACTGTAACAGAGCGGCAGAGCCGCCCTTTTGAGAGCCCGCCGAAAGACATTGACCGTTTCCAGATGGCTGAGAAAACGAGCAACACCTTGTTTGGCGTAGCGGATGACAAACCAGCAGCGTTTTTCATGAGGGTCTGACGGTTGGATTTGCCCGGGCATAGCTACTTCCTGACTCTCTTCTTCTTTGAGCAGCCGCAACTGGGGCCTCACCTGCTGGTGATCACAGACGCCGCAGGAGGTGCAGCCTTGTTGGCGGCAGTCCGGGGTGAGAGTTTGCTTCATGGCCTTCTGGTATTCTTTCCACAGGTACTCTGGATCGACGCCGCAATCCAGATGCTCCCAGGGCAGTACCTCTAGGCGGTCGCGGGGCCGCTCGCAGTAAAACTCGGGTTCGAGATGGTTTGCAGCGAAGGCCCTCTGCCAGAGCTCCGCACGAAGCTGGTCGCTCCAACCGTCAAAGCGGCAGCCCAGTTGATAAGCGGTGAGTAAAACATTGGCAAGACGACGATCACCCCTGGAAAAGACGCCTTCCAGCATGCTCTGGTAAGGTTGGTTCCATTTGAAGCTCAATCCTTTTCTGCGCAGCTGCTTTTTGAAAAACTGCAAACAGTGCCTCATTTCAGCGAGGCTCATCTGAGATTCCCATTGAAATGGCGTATGAGGTTTGGGAACAAAGGTGGAAATACTCACGTGCAGCCGGCGTGCAGGCCTGCAGCTGGCGGCCTGCTGCCAGACTTTCAGGGCCAGATCTACCAGAGCCTGCCGGTCCTCTTTTGTCTCAGTGGGCAAGCCCATCATGAAATAGAGCTTGAGCAGAGGCCAGCCAGCCTGGTATACGGCCTCGACCGTTTCCAGCAGCTCAGGTTCACTGATGGCTTTGTTGATGACATGGCGAAGCCTGTGGCTGCCCGCTTCGGGAGCCAGAGTAAAGCCGGTTTTCCTGACTCTGTCCACCTCAGCGATCATCTCTTTGTCGAGCGTGCCAACGCGCAGACTGGGCAGGGAAACTGCCAGGTGGTCGCTGCTGTATTTTTTCATCAGCAGGCGCAGAACCTGGTGAATACAGCTGTAGTCGCCTATACTGAGGGCCAGCAGGGAGACTTCATCGTAGCCGGTGGCTGCCAGGGCCTGCTGCAAAGATGACAACAGATCTGCAGCAGATCGCTCCCTTACCGGGCGATAGATGTAGCCTGCCTGACAGAAGCGGCAGCCGCGACTGCAGCCGCGAACAACTTCAAAACGCAGGCGGTCATGCACGATGGCAGTGGTAGGTACCAGCGGCTTGCCAGGAGGTCTGCTTGCTTCGAGCTGCGGCAAAATGCGCTTGTGCACGCGAACCCTGTGAGAAGAGCGGGGCACTATATGCGAAATTCTGCCGTCGGCCAGGTAGTGCGGTTCAAAAAAGGCAGGGACGTAGATTCCATCGAGCTGAGCCAGCTCTTCGAGAAGTTCGAAGCGGTTTGCAGAACTGTTTTTCCACTGGCGCACTTTTTTCGCCACCTCGATCAACAGCTCTTCGCCGTCTCCAAGAGCAAAGGCGTCAAAAAAAGGGGCCACAGGCTCCGGATTGAAAGTGCAGGGGCCTCCTCCCAGTACGACAGGCATGGCTCTGTGGCGATCTGCCGAGCGAAGGGGAATGCCACCCAGCTGCAGCATATTGAGCACGTTGGTGTAGCTGAGTTCGTACTGCAGACTGAAGCCAACGATATCAAAGGCAGAAAGGGGCGTGGCGGACTCCAGAGTGACCAGCGGCAAGGAGTGCGCCCGCAGCAGGGCCTCCATGTCCGGCCAGGGTGCGAAGACACGTTCAGCAGCAGCCCAGTCGAGGCGGTTGACAATATCGTAGAGGAGTAAAATGCCGAGGTGCGACATGCCCACCTCATAGACGTCTGGAAAGGCCAGAGCTATACGAACCGGATAGGTGTCCCAGCTCTTTTCAGGTACATTGATTTCCAGACCAAGATATCTGCTTGGTCTGCGCACCAGAGGCAAAAGAGCCTCATACTTGCTCGAGGCGGCAGTAGCTTGTCTGTTCACTCTGGTGCTATTCATAGAAATATCCAGCAATTGCTGCTGTCTTCTCAACAGCGACGCAGCAATGGCGGCATATCTACAGCCGCCAGCAGGCTGCTTTGTCCAAGCCGGAGGCGCAGCCAGTATAATTGATGCCAGGATATCGCAAATACCGGCTTAGTTCAATGCAGGCGACCCATGCCGTACCTGAATGATGGCGGTCATACCTTGAATAAGGCAAATATACTGATAAGAAAGGCGCTGCCAGCATATGTAATGCCAGCCAGCGCCCGAAAGACGGAATAACCCGCTTGCTATTTGTGTTCTGCTGAGCCTTCAGCTGCTGCGGGTTTTTCGGTTTTTTCACTCTGCATATGGTGACCTGCATGCCCTTGCCCTGGCGCTTGCTCCTCAATTTTCTCCTCTACAGCCGGGGCAGCGGCTTCAGGCAGCTCTTTTTTCTTGGGAGGCGCTTTCAAGCCTAGGGCCACTTCCATGGTGTCGATGCGAGCTTTGATGGCCGAAGGGTCTCCCAGACCGTAGCGCAGGGCTTTCTGATAGGCAGGCAGAGCCTTGCGGTAGGCATTTTGCAGAGCCATTTCAGCAACGGCCACCCGCTTCTCAGCCAGCTGGTACAGAGTGGCAACGGCCTGCTTTCCCGAACTGCCGCCGTTGGTAGATATGGCCTCAGCCTTTTCCAGCAGCTGTGCCATTCTGGCAATATCTGCATTGTCTCCTTTGGTTGACTCTGCATCTATTTGTTGCATGAAAAAGCCGAACAGGGCCTTATACACTGCCTCCTTGCCCACATAACTCTTGTGGAGCAGTGGACTGACGTCAGCGTCGCCGATGGCCACTGGTTCAAAGGAATCGACCTTGGCCATGCCCCGAGGAGCAAATTTTCCTTTCCACAGGGTAATCTTGTTGTCTTCCACCTTGAGGCGATAGCTATTGGAGTTGCTGAAACTGATAATGACCAGAAAACCTACCACCAGCAGGAATATGGCAATGAGGGCGTAGACTCCCATGCCTTTTTTCTGTTCGCTGCCACTGATTTGACCGCCTTGTCCTGACATACCCATCTCCTCTCTCGCTGTAGCTCCATGTGACTCGACATCATATGCAACTGGCTCCGCTGGCTCAGTCGGACGAGTCTGCTCTGTCTCCGTGGTGAACTTGGTGGGACTTTCCGCGGTAGCTTTCGCCGAATCGATGACAGAATCTTCTTCTGCCGCTTGTTCAGCCACACTTTCCACTTCGGTGGGACCGGCTGCTGCTTTTTCCTCGGTTTCAGTTGACTTTGGTGAGGACCGGCTGTCTTTTAATCCCTCCATGCCGTGCTCTTCAAAGCGCTTCAACCAACTGTAATAAGTAGA
Source organism: Deltaproteobacteria bacterium (assembly GCA_019309045.1). Taxonomy (NCBI): domain Bacteria; kingdom Pseudomonadati; phylum Myxococcota; class Myxococcia; species Deltaproteobacteria bacterium. The sequence goes on from JAFDGZ010000002.1 coordinate 26,611, forward strand.
CCTGGAAATGCCCAATTCTTTCAAAATCGTTTTCGTTGGTAGGTTGGACTGTGCCACCTTATCCAAGATTTCCTTCTTCCGTCTTGCTTCAGCTTCAATTTCAGCCTCTGACTTCGCTCCCTTTCTAGTTGGGTTTGCCATGATTACCACCTTTGCTCCTGAGGTGTTAATTTGTACTCTAGACAACCGTGTCCACAAGCAGAGTGAAGACAAAGCCTTCGAGCAGAGTCCCACACCAGATCGGCCCGATTATATAGATAGTGAAAATTGTTGTAAAGTGGTTTTTTTATATAGCAGGATCAAATTTTCCTGTGTCGGTGGAAGTGAGACAAGTCCAATACATCATTTCTGGACATGATCTTCAGGAGCTGTGGACATTCACCGGGACAGGGTTGCATGGTCCAATACCTGTAGGAAGTTGCTGGGCAGCAGGGTGGCAAAATTAGCTTGCAATCGCCAAGAGCCCATGGTATATGATGACCGTTTCTTTGTAATCTGAGCACAGCTAGAAGTCATCCCGTGGGAATTGAATATTGAAAGCGAAGAGAAGGAGGATAAGGGCATGGCAGTATTTCTCGGTGGAATAATTGCAGCGGTAGTGGGTGTGATCTTGCTTATTGTGTGGTGGGTTCCATTCCTGCAGCTGTTGGCAGGAGCGCTTCCGGTGACCCTATTGCTCGGTGGCGCTGTGGCAGCCTATCTCGGGTTTGATGAAGTGAAGGACAAGCTCCCTTATTTCGGCAAAAAGCAGGAGGAGGCCGCGCCAACAGTTGACACGGATGATAGCAGTAAATACAAGGAAGAAGCTGAAAAATACAAGGCAGAGGCTGAGAAGCTCAAGTCCGAGCTCGAGGAAATGAAGAAGGCGGAAGACAAGGCCTAGTATGGGCAGTTGTCTTCTCTGAATGAACCTGCGCCAGGATCAGTGCCAAAGGAGATAAACCACCTTGTTGGAGGTGGTTTTTTTTATGGAGGCCCAGCCATCCCGCAGCAACAGGCACAGAAACGTTGTGCGCCCAGGGTACCAGACCTCATGTCGCCCTCCGGCATGTCTGGTGATTGGTGTCCGGTCAGGCCGAACCCGCAGGACTCTCGCGTCCAGAGCTGCGGGTTGTCTCTGGACGCAACCCCGCCCGCAAACGGTTGCAGCAGAGTGACGGGGGCTCACGCCGCAACCGGGGCCGGCAGGCGTTAAACACGCCTGCGCTTTAATGGCTCCGTAAGGCACGCCGAAGCGTGCGGTGCCGTCCATTCCTGATGGCACGGCAGCAGGAGGCGCCGTTTCTGTGCCTGTTGCTGTGGAAGATGCTTTTCCATCCGCTTATAAAGTCTAGTGCCGGCAGCCCACGTTGTCAATGGTTTCTCTCGAAAGAGTTGTGGCAGCCTCCGGACAGAGAACATTGCTCGGGGGCCGGCACTTCAGTGGGCCTGATCCCAGTTGTCGCCATAGTTCGTTTTCACGCGCAGGGGCACTGAGAGTGCCACCACAGACTCCATCTGTTCCCTTACCAGGGCAGTCACCTCTGTCAGCACCTCGGCAACCACTTCGAATACCAGTTCATCATGAACCTGCATGATCATGGTGGCTGGCAGCCTTCTGAACCGCAATTCCCTGTCTATACGGATCATGGCAATTTTGATGATGTCCGCGGCAGTTCCCTGGATGGGAGTGTTCACTGCTGTGCGCTCTGCGAAGCGCCGCACATTGCGATTGCGACTCTGCAGATCCGGCAGATATCGTTTGCGGCCGAACAGGGTAGTGACGAACCCCTGCTGGCGGGCCTCTTCGGTGACTTTTTCCAGGTAGCGGCCTACTCCTTTATGGCGCTGGAAATAGAGGTCTATGAGGTCTCTTGCTTCGGCCTGGGTTATGTGCAATTCCTTTGCCAGTCCATAAGGGCTCATACCGTAGATGATGCCGAAGTTGATGGTCTTGGCGCGCCGTCTCATGGACTCTGTTACTGCCTGCGGCTCTACGGAAAAAAGCTCAGCTGCTGTCTGTCGATGGATGTCCTGCTCACTCAAAAAGGCCTGTTTCAGGGCCTCGTCATCCGACAGGTGCGCCAGAATCCTGAGCTCGATTTGTGAGTAGTCAGCTGCGAGCAGGCAACTGCCCTCGGCAGCCACGAAGGCGCGCCTGATGGCACGTCCTTCCTGGGTGCGCACCGGGATATTTTGCAGGTTGGGGTTGCTGGAGCTGAGTCGCCCGGTGGCGGTCACCATCTGGTTGTAGGAAGTGTGGATTCGTCCGGTTGCCGGGTGGATCAAGCGGGGTAGTGAGTCCACATAGGTGTTTTTGAGCTTGAGTAGACTGCGATAGGTAATTACTTCCGCTGGCAGGGGATGCAGATGAGCAAGTGAAGACAGGACGCCCATATCCGTGGAGTAGCCCGTTTTGGTCTTTTTTCTAGTTGGCAGCCCGAGCTTGTCGAACAGAATAGCGGCCAGCTGTTGAGAAGAATTTACATTGAAAACTTCTCCGGCCATGCTGAAGATCCTTTCCTCAGAAAGGGCCAGTTTTTCGCTCAACTCCTGTGAAAGCCTCTGCAGTTGCTCAGTGGCCAGCCTGACCCCACGCAATTCCATCCTGGCAAGTACACCTGTCAAGGGCATCTCCACGTCATAGAAGAGCTGGGCCAACTGTTCGAGCTCCAGCTTGCGGTGCAAAACCTCCCTCAGACGCAAAGAGGCCTCTGCTTCAGCGGCGGCAGCCTGAACTATAGCTGGTGAGGCTGACACGGAGCCTGGCGCCTTTTGGCCAGGCCGATGAGATTCCTTTGCACTGGGCAGAGATACATTGAGATACTTGCTGGCAATGGTTCTGAGGGAATACCTCCCTTTGCCGGGATCCAGCAGATACGCTGCCAGCAATGGATCAAAATGGAGCCCCTGGCAGTCGATTCCCATTGTATGGAGAAGGAGCCAGGTGGTCTTGCTGTCAGGGCTCACCTTGAGGATTTTCTCATCTGTCAATACGGGAGCCAGCGACTTTCTGAAGACCTCCAGCGGCATCCGTGAACGTCGGTCTGCTGGGGAGCCAGTCAGCGGAATGTAGCAACCAGTTCGTGGTTGCCAGGAGACTGCCAATCCCCGGACTCTGGCCGACAGGGGACTTCGTCCTCTGGCTGAGGCGACGACGGCTATCTGTCTCTGGTGGCCTAGCCGGGAGGAAAGCTCTGTGAGCTCACTTTCTGTGGAGACACATGTGTAGGAGGTGCCGGCAGCGACTGCAGCAGGTTCATGAAGGTTGCCCTCCAGTTCCCTGAGAAATTTGTGGAACTCCAGCTCTCGAAAGATGGCAGCCAGGGCGTCGTTGTCCTTGCGGGCAACTTTGAATTGGCTCCAGTCTTTGGGCAGAGGCACCTGCGAGTCCAGAACAACGAGCTGGCGGGACAATCTGGCCTGATCAGCATAGGTCTCGAGTCTGGCTCTTTGTTTTGCTGAGGGAATCTTGTCCAGATTAGCCAGCAGGGATTCGATGCTGCCAAACTCTTTGATCAACCGCCGGGCTGTCTTGGGTCCTATACCTGGGACACCAGGTATGTTGTCAGTGCTGTCGCCTGCAAGTGCCATTATTTCTACCACCCTGGAGGGTGGCACCCCGAAGAGCTCTTCCACTTCCGCTGGTCCGAGGCGACGGTCTTTCATAGTGTCCCACACCTGGATGTTGGCTGAAACCAGCTGCAACAGATCTTTGTCGCCGGAGACAATGACCACTTCTGTGCCCTGGCCGGCTGCCCAGGTGGTGATGGTGGCAATGATATCGTCAGCCTCGTAGCCGGGGACCTCCAAGGCGGCAATGCCATAGGCAGTTATGATCCTTCGTATAAAAGGGAGCTGCGAGGCGAGTGCCTCCGGCATTTGCGGGCGGTTGGCCTTGTAGGCAGGACTGAGTTCATGACGAAAGGTTGGTCCGGGTGCATCCAGGGCCACCGCCATATATTCAGGCTGCGTGACAGTCAGAACGCGCCTGAGCATGCCGAGGAAACCATAGGCTGCGTTTGTTGGCAGGTCATGGGAGGTGCTCAGACTGGGGATGGCGTAAAAGGCGCGATATATATACGAACTGCCATCTATGAGATAGAGCGTTCTGGGGGAGTTGGCCATGATCAATCTACTGTTTGCAAGGCAGCTGAGGCAGCAGCGGTAACCCGCGAGTTTAGCGCCGTTAGAGTGAGAAGCTCCAGTTTGTCCCTGAGTCTTTGGGATTCAACAGTTGAACGGCTGGGTGCCAGGTCCGTGAGGGCAGCAATGGCCTGGACTACCACCTTTTCTTCCTTGTAATCCAGAATCATCATGAGAGTGCGCCAGTCGGAAGGCAAGCCGAAATTATTGAGATACTTTTTTACAGCTCCAGCAAATTTGGCAGTACCATGTGCCTTGTGTATAGCATTGAGGGCTTGCTGGTGCTTTTTGCTGCCCCGCTTTCCTTGAAAAAGCTTGTCAGCTTCCTTCAAATACTGTTCTTTGGCCCAGGTGGAGCGCAAGCTCCTCTCCCTGGCGCTCGGCGTGTCTCGGCTCACATGCCTGCTTCGATCACGGCGGCGATCGATCTCTCGCCAACTCGGGCGCTCCCTGCTATCATCATCAGAGCCGCGGGAGGGACTCATAGATTACTCCTGTATTTCTGCTGAGACGAATCAGCTCGATTCACATCGGCTGACAAGGTGAATAGCTCAATAACTCTATCTTAAAAAAAGCCTTTTGATTTGGCAATGTAATTATGCAGCTGGCAGTTCCTCTAGAGAGCCTGTGCTGATCAGGACAGGAGGCCCACAGCAATGGTGTCCGCCCCTGGCAATACCTTGTCTTCTTTCAGAAGAAGCATTGTCGATGTACAATATTGCCCGCAAATTCACCCAGGCCTTTTGAGCGCTCCATGAGGTCCAGAGCAAACCGCTGGCAAGCATACCGTGAGTCTGGCCCGTTTTCCCTTGACTTTACCCTGGCAATTCAGTAACAGATCACATTTACGCGAGCAAGGCGGAGTTGAGCTATGGCAATAAAGGCAATCAAGGGCATGAATGACATTCTGCCAGCCGAGGCATGGAAATGGCAGTTTGTGGAAAATACTGCCCGCCGGGTCTTTGCCAATTTTGGCTATGTGGAAATTCGGCCCCCCATTCTTGAAAAGACTGAGCTTTTTGCTCGAAGCATTGGTGAGACCACGGACATTGTGGAAAAAGAGATGTACACTTTCCCTGACCGGAATAGTGAGCTTCTCACGCTTCGTCCTGAAGCCACCGCCTCAGTGGTGCGAGCGTACATAGAACATGCCCTGCATTTGCAGCCCACCATGCGTAAGTTATACACCATTGGGCCCATGTTTCGCCATGAGCGTCCACAAAAAGGCAGGTATCGGCAGTTTCATCAAATCGATGTGGAAGCTTTTGCCATAGACGATCCCATGATTGATGCAGAGGTCATTTACATGCTCGTCGCTTTTCTCGACGAGTTGGGCATAAGGCAAGTAGAGCTCCACCTGAACTCACTTGGCTGCAGCAATTGTCGACAACCCTTCCGGGCCTCTTTGAGCAGCTATCTGGATGAGACACAGGAGTCCCTCTGTGCGGATTGCCGGCGAAGAAAATTGAAGAATCCCCTCCGGGTTTTCGACTGCAAGGTTCCTGCATGCAGAGAGACTCTGGAGAGAGCTCCAAAGCTGCTGGAGTTTCTCTGTGAAGAATGTGCTGCTCATTTTCAGAGCGTCAGTGATTACCTGCGCTCTCTGGGGTTGGCTGCCAGGGTGGATCCATACATGGTGCGCGGCCTCGACTATTACACCAAGACCACTTTTGAAGTTCTTGCGGAACATCTTGGATCTCAGAATGCTGTTGGTGGCGGCGGCAGATACGACGGCCTGATGAAGATGCTGGGCGGTCCCGACCTTCCCGGTATCGGATTTGCTATCGGTATGGAGCGGCTCATAATGCTTCTTCCCGGGGAGGGCGCCAGAGAGGTCAGGCAGGTGGATCTTTTTGTAGCCTGTCTGGGAGATGAGGCCAGGCGGTTCGGCTTTTCCCTGGTCCAGCAGATGCGCAGGGAAGACGTGCATGCTGAAGCTGACTACGGCAACAGAAGTCTCAAGGCGCAGATGCGCCTGGCAGACAAACTGCGGGCTCACTATGTGCTCATTGTCGGCGAAGATGAGATTGCCAGGCAGAAGGGTACACTGCGAGATATGCGACAGAAGACTCAGGTGGAAGTCCCTTTTGAGACAATGAAAGAACAGCTGCTCACTTTGTGTGGGCAATCATTGGCAGGGTAGATACTGCTCTCTGATGACTCGTATGACATTACAAGCGGAGCAGCTTCGCCAGAAGCCCACAAGAGGGACCAGGCGGCATAAGGCAATTTGGAAGGGCAGCGAATGAAACTTGATAGCCTTGGGGAACTGAAAAGAACGCACGACTGCGGCACTCTTTGCTCTGACCATATCGGCGACACTGTGGTTCTCATGGGATGGGTGCAAAGACGACGGGACCATGGCGGCTTGATCTTCATCGATCTTCGCGATCGGGCAGGCATCACTCAGGTTGTCTTTGATCCACAGCGAAACAGGGAGGCACACCAGCGGGCACACTCACTTCGCTCGGAGCACGTAATCGCGGTGCAGGGGGTGGTTCGCCTCAGGCCGGAGGGAATGGCCAACCCCAAGCTGGCAACCGGAGCAATCGAGGTGATTGTGGACGACTATCGTCTCCTGAATACTGCCTTGACCCCGCCATTTCAACTGGAAGAAAAGATCGATGCCAGTGAAAACCTGCGTCTCACCTATCGTTATCTCGATTTGCGGCGCCCACATCTCTTCCGGAATCTTCTGCTCCGCCATCGAGCAGCGCAGGCAATGCGCCACTATCTTAATGAGTCCGGGTTCCTGGAGGTGGAAACGCCGGTTCTGACCAGGAGCACCCCTGAGGGGGCGCGCGACTACCTGGTGCCAAGTCGGGTGAATCCAGGGAAGTTCTATGCCCTGCCCCAATCGCCGCAGCTTTTCAAACAGCTGCTCATGATAGCCGGCTTCGACAAGTATTATCAGATCGTCAGATGTTTTCGGGATGAAGATTTGCGCGCCGATCGTCAACCGGAATTCACCCAGGTTGATATAGAGATGGCCTTTGTTGGAGAACAGGAGATCTTCCAACTTACCGAGGGCCTTCTGGGGCATCTCTTTTCAGAAGTGCTGGGTGAACAGCTGGAGATTCCCTTTCCAAGGCTCACCTACGAGGAGTCTTTGCATCGCTATGGCACGGACAAACCAGACACCCGCCTGCCTCTGGAACTGTTGGATGTGACGGCAGTGTTTGCCGACAGTAATTTTCAGATCTTTGCCAGGCTCATCAAGGGCGGGGGGGTGGTCAAGGCCCTGCTGTTGCAGGGAATGGCTGATCTTCCGCGCAGTGAGCTCGACAGGATGCAGGGTAAGAAAAACCTGGCTGACTATTATGACGTGCAGACTGGCGCCCAGGGTGTAGCCTGGATCAAAGTGCAGCAAAACGGCTGGCAGGGGCCGGTAGCAAAAAACCTCAGTGAGGGGGAAAAGCAGCTCCTGCAGAGTCTGACCGGACTCAGGGAGGGAGATCTCATCCTTTTCGTGGCCGGCGAGGTTCGCGTTGTCAATGCTACTCTGGACATTCTCCGACGCCATTTCGGCCGTCGGCTCGGTAATATCAGAGACAATTCTCATCAGTTTGTCTGGATTACCCACTTCCCGCTGGTGGAATACGATCAGAACGAGAAGCGTTACGTGGCGGTGCATCATCCTTTTACTGCTCCAGCAGAAGAAGATGTGGCCATGCTCCTCGAGGAGCCTGAAAAAGTTCGTGCCAGGGCCTATGATCTGGTGCTCAATGGCAATGAAATAGGTGGCGGCAGTATTCGAATCCACCAACAGCCCTTGCAAGAGCAGGTGTTTGCGGTGCTGGGCATTGACAGAGAAGAGGCCAGGAAGAAATTTGGCTTCATGCTGGAAGCTCTTACTTACGGAGCGCCCCCTCATGGCGGTATTGCCCTCGGCTTCGACAGGCTGGTGATGTTGATGTGCGGCGCTTCTTCCATCCGTGATGTGATTGCCTTCCCCAAAACACAGAAGGCTACCTGCCCAATGACTCGCGCTCCGGCTGAAGTAAGTTTGGAGCAGCTCCTGGAGCTCTCCATCAAGGTGGATCTGCTGCGGCAGACGTAAAGGAAGCGAGGACGTTGCTATTCAGATAATGGCTTGGCCAGGAAGTGACCATCCTTTTATGAACAACAGGCAGGTATGGCGTCGAGGGCGGCTGTTGCTCCGGCCGCATTTCGACTGAGGGAAAAACCCTATTTTGCTGCAAGGGAATCCTCGAGACGGTTTCCCTGGTAAGGTGATGTCATGGCTCGTTGGAACAAACGAAAAAAAGTGCTCGACCACCAGCACACCAAGTTCTGGGTATATCGCCTGCAGGATGTGCCCGAACCCAACCTGATGCGGGAAGTGTTTCCTTACGAGGAGATAAGCAGGATAGATTTTGACCACAAACTCATAGCCATCGATCCTGCAGACGAACCAATAATAACTGACACCACTTTTCGGGATGGCCAGCAGGCAAGGCCGCCCTACACCGTGCAACAGATCGAAACCATATTCGACTTTCTGCACCGCCTCGGCGGACCGCAGGGAATCATCCGGCAGTCAGAGTTTTTCCTGTACAGCAAGCGGGACAGGCAGGCGGTTGAACGTTGTCTCAGCAAGGGATATCAATATCCGCAAATTACAGCCTGGATCAGGGCGGTGGAAAAAGATCTGGACCTGGTGCAGGAGGTGGGTCTCTCTGAAACCGGCATCCTGACCTCTGTATCCGACTACCATATCTTTTTCAAATTCAACAGCAGCCGCGCCAAGATAATGGCCAAGTACCTCAGCATTGTGGAGGCTGCTCTGTCCAGAGGCATCGTTCCCCGCTGTCACTTCGAGGATATTACCCGGGCCGACATCTACGGCTTTTGTGTGCCATTTGCCATAGAGCTGATGAAATTGAGAGAGCAGAGCGGCATCGACATCAAGATTCGCCTCTGTGATACTCTTGGATACGGGGTAACCTATCCCAGTGCCGCCCTGCCGCGCAGCGTGCCCAAGCTGGTGAGGGCCATGATAGATGATGCTGGCGTGCCTGGCTCTCTTCTGGAATGGCACGGCCACAATGACTTTCACAAGGTCTTGATCAACGCCACCACTTCATGGCTGTACGGCTGTGCCGCAGCCAACGGCACCCTGCTCGGTTTTGGCGAGCGCACCGGCAATGCTCCCATAGAAGGGCTCATTATCGAATACATCAGCCTGAGAGGACACAACAACGGCATTGACACCACGGTGATTACTGAAATTGCCGACTACTTCAGCAAGGAGCTCGACTACCAGATTCCGCCAAACTACCCATTTGTTGGCAGAGACTTCAATGCAACCAGTGCGGGGATACATGCCGATGGTCTGATAAAGAACGAGGAGATCTACAATATTTTCGACACCCGCAAGATCCTCAATCGGCCAGTTTCTATAACCATCACTGACAAGACTGGCGCTGCCGGGGTGGCCTACTGGGTGAACAACTATCTGGGACTGGATGGTGAGGCGGCCATCCATAAACGGCATCCCGGCGTAATCAAGATACACAAGCGCATAATGCAGGAATATGCAGAAGGCCGAGTCACCAGTATCTCGAACAAAGAGATGGAGAGGTGGGCCCGCAGATATCTTGCCGAGTATTTTGTCAGTGAGTTTGATCTGTTGAAGCGTCAGGCTCATGCCCTAGCCGCCCATCTGGTGGGAGAGGTGGTGGAATCCGAGGAGATAAAGTCCATGGAGCCAGCCCGGATGGAACCGGTGCTGCAGACCTTGCTGGAGCTCAATCCTTTCATCCAGTATGTCTACGTTACAGACAAACAGGGCACAAAGATTACCAGCAATATTACCCACATTGTGGATCGAGCCAAGTATGATCTGGCCAGAGTAGGAGAGGATCTCTCCGACCGCGACTGGTTCGTAAACCCCATGAAAGACGGCAAAGTGCACGTCACCGATTTCTACAAATCGATCTATACTGGAGCTCTCTGTATTACGGTGTCAGCTCCAATTCGTGACGCCTCTGACGAAATAATCGGCGTCCTCGGCATCGACATCAGGTTCGAAGAACTGGCGAAACTGGAGGAAGCCAAGGAGTTGTAGAGAAGGCATCGGCTCACCCGGGCAGATAGTCGAAGTGACAAGGTAGCAATTCAGCATTCACTTCCTTCGGACACGGTTGTCAGTGGATAATGCTGCCATGCTCAGAATAGTGGTAACTGAGGCACGGAGTTCTCTGTTATTTTGGCTCATTATATGGGCTACAGGGCTCGGGGTGTATGGTTGCGGTGGCTCGGCAGTGTCTCCACCTCCGCAGAGACCACCTGCTGAAGGAAGCTATGGCAAGAGTAGAGAAGGCTCGGCGCCATATGTGGTCATGGGAAAGCGTTACTATCCACTGGCCACCTCAGCGGGCTTTGTACAGCGGGGTCTGGCCTCCTGGTATGGCAGCGACTTTCATGGACGTTCCACCGCCAATGGCGAGCACTACAATATGTATGCCCGCACGGCTGCTCACAAGACCCTGCCGTTCAACACCTATGTTGAAGTGACCAATCTGACAAATGGTAAGAAGACTGTAGTGCGCATCAATGACCGCGGCCCTTTCGTGAGAGGACGCATTATTGACCTGACATATACAGCAGCCAGGGACCTGGGTATGGCAGAGGAGGGCGTGGTACCGGTGCGCATCAGGGCCCTGGGCTACGACAGGAAAGAATTTCGCCGGGGAATGTGGGTGCATAAATACGTTCAGCCTCCGAGCTATAATGTGGGCGATTTTGCCATTCAGGTGGGCTCTTTCCTCCAGAAGGAGAATGCTTTCAGGCTCCGCAATACCCTGGCCCGCAGGTACAGCAGCGCCAGTGTTTCCATATATATCCAAGGGGCGAAGCAGTTCTACCGGGTGTGGGTGGGCAGATATTCGCGCTTGGACAAGGCCGAGGCTGCGGCCAGACGCTTGCAGGAAGACGGCTTTCCTGCAGCCTTTGTGATTGCCAGGGACAGATAAAACTCAATAATAATTCTACCCTAAAGAGATGAGAGGGTCATGAAAATACTGCAATATCCCAGCAAGGCTGCCAACAAACGCCTGGAAAAAATAATCGAACGCCAGCTTTCTTTTTCGCCGGAGATTGAGGAGTCGGTAGCCGCCATGATCGAAGCGGTGAGAGCCGGGGGCGATGCTGCCCTGGTGCGCTATAATCGATCATTTGATGCTCCCGATTTCACGGCTGCTGACCTGCGGGTGAGCCAGGATGAGATAAACAGAGCCTGGCGGGCTGCCGACCCTGATCATCTCGCCCTGCTCGGGCGCGCCAAAGATAATATCATGCGTTTTCACGGGCAGCAGCGGCGTCAATCCTGGTTCCTTGCCAGCGAGGACGGCAGTGTGGTCGGGCAACTGGTGCGGCCGGTTGCTGCTGCCGGGCTATACATCCCCGGGGGCGCAGGCGGAGAAACCCCGCTTGTCTCTTCTCTGCTGATGACCGCCATCCCGGCACTTGTGGCCGGTGTTGGCAGGATTCAGCTGGTCACCCCTCCCAGACGAGATGGCAGCATATCTCCACAATTGCTGCTGGCGGCTCACCTGCTGGGGCTCAAAGACATTTTCAAGGTTGGCAGTGCCTGGGCTGTAGCGGCTCTAGCCTACGGCACTGAGACAATTCCGCCTGTTGACGTGATCGCGGGGCCCGGCAATGTTTACGTCACCGTGGCCAAGAAGATGGTAGCTGGCCGGGTGGGAATCGACATGACTGCTGGACCGAGTGAAATACTGATCATTGCTGATGAGAGCGCTGATCCGAGCCACGTAGCCGCCGACCTTCTCAGTCAAGCCGAGCATGATGTGCTGGCGAGCAGTGTGCTTCTCACTCCAGATGAAGCTCTGGCTCGGGACACGGCAGCAGCTCTCGAGGAACAGCTGCCATCCCTGCCGAGGAGAGAGATTGCCGAAAAAGCACTGGAGTCGTTCGGCGCCATTGTAGTAGTAGCCGATCTGGAGGTGGCAGTGGAGCTTGCCAACCGCATTGCTCCTGAACATCTGGAGCTGCTGGTGGTTGAACCGTTCCTGCTGATGGGCAAGATTCACAACGCAGGGGCTCTCTTCCTGGGACATCATTCTCCCGAACCTGTGGGAGACTATTTTGCTGGGCCCAATCACGTTTTGCCCACAGCTGGTTCGGCCCGTTTTTCCTCTGCCCTGGGCGTGGAGCACTTTGTCAAGAAAACCAGCATTATTTATTATTCAGCCGAAGCCTTCCAGCGAGATGCAAGTGATATCATACAATTGGCAGAACTGGAAGGACTTGGAGCCCATGGCCGAGCAGTGCAGCTTCGGCTGGAAAAGTAGCTCGGCTCTTGCAGCACTCTGCCTGGCCACCGCTTTTTTTATGTCGCACTTCCACAGCTGGGTTGCTGCTTTCAGCTAATTGCCGCACTATTTTGTTGCTAGATTATGGATTGCCAATCGAGATATACTCCGGTATATTTTTTATATAAGAGATAATTGCCAGCTCCCAATTTGTACATCTCGAAACAGTATCTCACCTCACATTGAGCAGAAATCGGCGTGGGAGAAAATCTCGAGGTTCCGGTAGCTCCAAGTCTAAAGGGCGTTCGGCTGTAGAGCGAATACGGTAGCATCCCGCCTGTTCTCCCCGCCACCGTAAAATTTTTTCTGCATGGGAGTCGAGCATGACCTATGATATCCACCTGCTGGATCTAGTGGACAGACAAAAGTTGGATCAGATACTCAAGGGATTCACTTCTGTCACCGGGGTGGCCTCTATAATTGCAGACCCTGACGGCTGGCCTATAACTAAACCGCACAATTTTACGGTTCTCTGCCAGAAGTATTGCCGCTCGACCCGGGAAGGACGACATAAATGTTACCAGAGCGACCGTTTTGGCGGTGCTGAATCGTGGCGCCTGGGAAAGCCACCGATTTATTCTTGTCTGAATGCGGGTCTGCTAGACTGTGCAGCCCCAGTGATTGTGGAGGGCTATCATCTGGCGACCATCTTGTGCGGCCAGGTCCTGGAGGAACGGCTTGACGTAGACCTGGCAGTGGCCAGAGCACGGTCCATAGGCATTACTGATATTGAAGGATACTTGCAGGAACTGGAAAGAGTTCCTCTGATGAGCCGGGATCGTCTCTTTGACATCGTCAACCTGATGTCAGTCATTACGCAGACGGTCAGTGAGCTGGCCCTGGGCAAATATCTTCTGCAAAAGTACTCCAAACGGCATCTGAATAGGCTCATCAATAGTGTTTCAGATTGCATTGTATCAACTGATCAAGATGGCATCATTACCATGATCAACGAATCTGGTGCCAACATGTTTGGCGCGGAGAGAGCAGAGATGATTGGCAAATCAATTGCCAAACTGTTTTGCGGCACTGAACTGGGGGGGATCTACCAGAAAGAGCCAGCGCCAAGGCGGCAAAAGAAATGGCGGGGTGAAACCATAGCGGTCAAGTCGGACAGAGAGGCATTTCCAGTCCAGGTCTCCATATCCGCCGTGACTACAGAAAAGGGAACAGGTTCTGACTATGTGGCAGTTATTCGGGATATTTCTGAAGAAAAAAAGATAGACCGCATGAAGGAAGATCTCATCGGTATGGTTACTCATGACATGAGGAACCCGGTGCTCTCTTTGCAAAAGGCCCTGGAGCTGCTGGTGGAAGGAAACCTGGGGCCAATGAACGAAAGCCAGCAGGAGATCATGCGCATGGCTCTGGGCACCAGCCACCAGCTTTATGGCATGGCCAACGACTTGCTGGATGTATATCGGAGTGAAAGCGGCGAATTCATGCTTGTCAAGTCTCCCATTGATTTGAACCAGATTATTTACCAGAGCTTGAAGCAGCTGCGCTTTTTTGCTGAGGACAAGAAGATTGCCATCCTTTTTAAACCTGCCGCGGAATCGATAAGATTCTTTGGCGACCAGAAGCGTCTCATAAGGGTATGTGTAAACCTGCTGGACAATGCCATCAAGTATAGCCCGGAGGGACGTGAAATTACTGTTGTCTCCGGGCTGTTCTCCAGCGGTGCAGCAATGAGGAGTCCTGTGAATATACCCGCCGAATATGAGAGGTTAATGCTGCCGCAGCAAAAATATGTTTTTGCAACGGTAGCAGATCAGGGTCTCGGTATTCCGCAGGAATTTCAGCAGCTGGTCTTTGACAAGTTCTTCAAGGTCAAATCGCGATATCAGGAAGGCAGAAAGGGAGTAGGCCTTGGCCTGGCCTTCTGCAAACGGGTGATAGAGGCTCATGGTGGCTGTATATTCATGGAGTCTCCAGTTAGTCGAGATGCCGCGGGTAAGGAGTGCGGCTGTAGATTTTCTTTTGTGCTACCGGCGACTACGGGCCGGGGAGACTTGTCGGCGATAATGAAAGGGCGGTAATCGGCTGTGAGCAGTCTCAAACCAATCCGGATTTTCCTCGCTGATGACCACCCTCTGTTCCGCATAGGCTTGCGTCTCAGCCTGGGTCAATATGAGCACATCGAAGTGATAGGCGAGGCGAGCGATGGCTTCAGTGCAGTTGAAAGGATTCAAAGCGATCCGCCGGACATTTCACTGATAGATGCCGATATGCCCGGATTTTCGGGGATTTTGGCCATTAAAGTTTTGCGCCAGGCACTGCCTGATGCAAAAATTCTCGTGCTGTCTACCTATAGAGATGAAGCTTATATTCGTGACGCCATGCGGGCGGGAGCCAATGGCTACGTTTCAAAGTCTGTTGAAGTCCAAGAGCTTGTTCGAATTATAACGTCCCTCTGCAAAGGTGAAGCGGTAATATCACCCTATCTGATGAACTTGACTGTAAGTTCTTTGCCCCAGCAGCAGGCTAATGGCGCTACGGATCTCCCACCGCTTACCCTCCGCGAGACAGAGATTCTCCGAGCTGTCAGTGAAGGCAAGGGCAACAAAGAGATCTCCAGCTCCTTCAACATAAGCATTGAAACAGTGAAAAGTCACATCAAGAGCATTTACAGGAAATTAGAGGTGAAAAATCGTGTCGAGGCCCTCATGGTTGCCAGGCAGCAGGGTCTTTTAGACTGAATGGTCCGGTTGGCAAATGCCCTGACATTCGGCCAGCAAAGCGTTGCTCTCAGCTGCCCGACTCCTCGCCTGAATATTTTCTGCTGGTGGCCCGCCACGGCCTTTACCCCTCGTGGAGATTTGCTGTCCTTTTCGATGCCTCACCGGCCAGCCAACTGCTGAGCTGACATACCAGCCAGCCCAGGTGCTTTTCCTTCCCTGGCCGATGAGGTGCAGGCCCAATTTTCTCTCGGATGTACGTCCTCCCCTAAAATTACCCAGGATGAGGGATCAATTCCACCCCTTCGAGGGATTTTAATAAGCTGCTACTTTTGTTTTCATGACTCAGACAGAAATGTCTGCTCTCAACAGCTACCACTCTGTGGATCGGTTCTCCAAATTGGCGTCTGACTAGTAATCACTTGTCCTCCTCAGCGGCATATTGGCAGAGGAAGGCGGTGTGAATTGATAGTGTCCGTCTGATTTAATGCTCAACCAAGGCCCCCTGCCTTCGTAGTGGCAATCAGGCCCTGCCAGGAGGGTGGGGAAAAATTTTTTCTACAGGTCAGGGTTTGTCCTGATCCTGGATTCCAACTAAGAGGGGGAAAACCAATGAGCAGAATGTTGATTGCACCCGGTCGTTATGTTCAAGGAGCAGGCGCTATTGACGAGATTGGCATGCACACAGCCACCCTGGGGGGAAGCAAAGCACTGTTGACAGGAGGCAACACTGCCTTGTCTGCCGTGGCCGAGTCGATCAGGGCCAGCCTTGCTGATAAGAACATCGGCTGTCATCAGGAGGACTTCCATGGAGAATGCTCAGATCAGGAAATCAACCGACTAGTTGAGGCGGCCAAGTCTAATGGTGCTGACGTGATCATTTGTGCTGGCGGTGGCAAAGTGATCGACACTGGCAAGGCAGTGGCCCATGAGTTGAAAGTGCCGGTAATTGTTGTGCCTACCATAGCTGCAACTGATGCGCCCTGTTCGGCGCTGTCGGTCATTTACACCGAAGAAGGGGTCTTCGACCGCTATCTGGTGTTGCCCAGAAATCCGGAGTGCGTTCTTGTGGATACGGCAATCGTGGCCAAAGCCCCGGTGCATTATCTGGTATCAGGCATGGGAGACGCGCTGGCCACTTTCTGGGAAGCCGACACCTGTGCCAAGAGCTGCAAGCCGAATGTGCTCACAGGGGCAACACCGCCGACCCTGTCCGCAATTACCCTGGCACGGCTTTGTTATGACACTCTGCTCGAACACGGGCTGGCAGCCAAGCTGGCTGTGGAAAAGGATGCAGTGACTCCAGCGGTAGAGGCAGTTGTAGAAGCCAATACCTTGCTCAGCGGGCTGGGTTTTGAAAGCGGCGGCTTGGCTGGCAGTCATTCTGTACACAACGGTTTTACTGTGCTGGAGGCCTCACACGGAAAACTGCACGGCCAGAAGGTTGCCTTTGGCGTTCTCACCCAACTGGTCATGGAAGGCCGTCCTGCGAGTGATGTCAATGAAGTGCTCGATTTCTGTCTAGATGTGGGTCTGCCGGTGTGCCTGGAAGATGTGGGACTGGTTGATCCGAGCAGGGAAGATATCAGGAAAGTGGCAGAAGCTACCACGGCAGAGGGTGAAACCATCCATGCTACCTGGTTTCCGGTGAATGCCGACATTGTCGAGGCTGCAATCTGGGCGGCAGACGCAATCGGCAGACAAGCAAAAGCTGGCTAACAAGGAGGTGCAGTAATGGCTCTACTACCCGTGTCCATAAGCATCGGCATATTGTGCGCACTCTGGTTTCAAATCACCATGTGGGTTCCCTGGCTCATTGCCTGGGTCGGCTATGCAGCCTGGGCCAGTTTCTATTATGCCGGTGGCAACAAGGATGCCCTGGTAAAGTCCATTGCAGCGAATGTGGCTGGCATGGTACAGGGTGCTCTCTTTTATTGGCTGTGGCTCAAATTTGGCGGCGGCAATGTGATCTTGCTCTCCATCTGGATCGGTGTCTTCTGTTTCGTCATGACAATAGAAGGAAATATTCCACTTCTTTCAGCCATTCCTGGACAGTTTGTGGGTGCTGCTGTCTTTTTTGGCAATTTGGGCGGTCACAAGGGTGAAATAGCGGTCACTCTCGTGAACACCTTTGTCTGTATGATCATAGGGAACTTGGCGGGTATCCTGTCGGCGAAACTTCCTGATGTTTTCAAGAAAAAGGAGGAAGCTGAGGAGGCTGCTACCTGACAGGGGACAACGGCTTGCATGAGCAAGGTCCTTGATATCAATGCGCTGGCGGCTGAGGAAGCAGGTGGAGCTCAGCTGGCCAGCAAGCAAATGCAAAGGAGGTACAGGAGATGGTGAAAGAAGCATTGGGCATGATTGAAACCAGAGGCTTGGTCCCCAACATCGAGGCAGCCGATGCCATGGTCAAGGCAGCCAATGTGGTGCTGGTGGGACAGGTCAAGATTGGTGCTGGTCTCGTTACGGCCATGGTGCGAGGGGATGTGGGCGCGGTAAAGGCGGCTACAGATGCAGGAGCGGCTGCGGCGCAGAAGGTTGGCGAGGTCGTATCCGTGCACGTGATCCCGAGACCTCATCAGGACGTGGAGAGAGTTTTGCCAGAAGCCCCTGACAAGAAGTAACAGGGGCCCATCCTGGATTATCACCACGATTTGGCCCTAACCAGGAGGGAATATCCGATGCAAGAAGAATTGATAAATAAAGTCTTGAAGGAAGTGATGAAAAGGGTTGGCTCGGCCTCCTCTGGGGCGGCTGGGTCTAAGGCACCTAAGAAGAATAATCCCTCTGCAGCAGCAAGTCTGGCGGAACTCACCGAATTTGTCGGCATTGGCCCAGGGGACACTCAGGGAATCGTCATTGCCAATCTGGATCCCATAATCCACGAGATCATGGGCTTTGACAAGACCTATCGTTCTCTGGGAATCATTGGCGGCCGGGTGGGGGCTGGCCCACAACTGATGGCGGCTGACGAGGGGATCAAGGCAACCAATACAGAGATCCTCAGAGTTGAGATGCCTAGAGATACCAAAGGGCAGGCTGGCCATGGCAATCTGATCATATTCGGGGCAGAAGACGTCTCTGACGCCCGCCGTGCTGTGGAGGTGACTCTGGAGGTACTGCCAAAGTTTTTCGGTGATGTGTACGCCAACGACCAGGGCTATACCGAGAATCAGTATTCTGCCAGGGTAAGCAAGGTTCTGAACTTTGCCTTGAAAGTCCCTGAAGGACGGGCTTTCGGTTTGATCCTTGGAGCCCCCGCAGTGGTAGGTATGCTCATGGTTGACACAGCTGTCAAGGCAGCCGATGTGGAAGTTCTCGGCTACGGTTCACCTGCCCATGGGACCAGCCTGACCAATGAGGTTTTTATCTGGGTGACCGGTGACTCTGGGGCAGTGCGCCAGGCGGTAATTGCTGGTCGAGAAGTGGGCAACAAACTGTTGGCCGCCTGGGGTGAGGAACCGAAGTCATTGGGTACACCATACATATAGGGAGAGTTCGCAATGGCTAGAAGACAAAAACGCTTCCAAGTGCTTGCCGAACGAGCCGTCAACAAAGACGGCTTTATCAAGGAATGGATTGAAGTAGGTCTGGTCGCCATGGACAGTCCCAATGATCCAACGCCCGGAATAAAGATAGAAAACGGCAAGGTGATGGAACTGGACGGCAAGAGTCGTCGAGATTTCGATATGATCGATACCTGGATAGCAGACCACTGTATAGATACGTCCGTGGCTGAGGAGGCAATGGCCGTTGACTCCCTGAAATTCGCCCAGATGCTGGTGGATATCCACGTGCCCCGTTCTGAGATCGTCCGTCTATCTGTCGGCATGACCCCAGCAAAGATCCTCGACGTTCTAAAGAAGATGAATGTGGTGGAGCTTATGATGGCCATGCAAAAACTGCGGCCCAGGCGGACGCCGTCCAACCAGGCTCACGTTACCAATTTAAAGGATACGCCGGCCTTGTTGGCCGCGGATGCGGCTGAAGGCGCCTATCGGGGCTTCAGTGAGCTGGAGACCACGGTCGGTGTTGGTCGTTACGCCCCCATGAACGCCCTTTCTATTCTTGTGGGCTCCCAGACAGGGAGACCTGGCTCGCTCACCCAATGTGCCGTGGAAGAGGCCCTTGAACTCACCATGGGAATGCGAGGACTGACAGCCTATGCTGAAACAGTTTCTGTCTATGGAACCGAACAGGTTTTTGTAGACGGCGATGACACCCCCTGGTCCAAGGCCTTCCTGGCTTCGGCCTATGCCTCGCGGGGCTTGAAAATGAGGTACACCTCAGGCACGGGCTCAGAAGTGCAGATGGGCTATGCCGAGGGCAAGTCCATGCTGTACCTGGAGATTCGCTGCGTAATGATCACCAAGGCTGCTGGAGTTCAGGGGTTGCAAAACGGCTCCATCAGTGTAATCGGCGTGCCAGGGGCAGTGCCAGGTGGTATTCGGGCAGTGCTGGCAGAAAATGTGGCCACTGTTCTCATGGACCTGGAAGTTGCCTCGGGTAATGATCAGACTTTTACCCATTCACCCATTCGCAACACGGCGCGTATGCTGATGCAGTTTCTTCCCGGTACAGACCTGATTTTTTCCGGCTACAGCGCGGTGCCCAACTATGACAACATGTTTGCCGGCTCTACCCATGACTCGGACGATTATGACGACTATCTCGTGCTGCAACGTGATTTGCAGGTTGATGGCGGCTTGCGACCGGTAAGGGAAGATGAGGTGATAGCCGTGCGCAACAAGGCAGCCAGGGCGTTGCAGGCTGTATTCCAGGAATTGGGGCTGCCGCCGATTACGGATGAGGAGGTAGAGGAAGCCACCTATGCCCATGGCAGCAAGGAGATGCCAGATCGGCATGTTCCTGATGACCTGCGCGCCATTGATGAGATGATGAAGCGTGGGACTACGGGACTGGATGTGGTTAAGGCCCTGGCAAAACATGGATTCAGGGATGTGGCGGAGGCGGTACTTGGCATGTTGAAGGCAAAGGTATCTGGAGATTACCTCCACACTTCGGCTATTTTCGACGACGATTTTGAAGTGCTGAGCGCAGTCAACGATCCTAATGATTATCAGGGACCTGGGACAGGCTATCGGCTCGAAGGCGCAAGATGGGAGCTCTTGAAGGATATCCCACAGGCCATTAGTCCTGAAGACGTCTAGCACTGCTCAGGGGAGGTAGTTGCAAATGGATATTTCTGAAGAGATGGTCAAAGAGATTATTATTGAAGTTTTGCAGCAGATGCAGGGAGAGAAAGCATCCACTGCCACCGCGGATGTAGAGTTCCCAGCTGTCGAGTTCAGGGAAATCGGCGAGGCCAAGCCTGGAACCGACAGAAACGAGGTAGTAATTGGCATTCCACCAGCCTTTGGCAGGGCAATGACAAAGACTATCATCGGTATACCTCATAAAGAGGTACTGCGAGAAGTAATGGCTGGCATTGAAGAGGAAGGCCTGAGAGCGCGCCTGGTCAGAGTGAACAAGACGGCGGACGTGGGATTCATTGCCCATGAAGCTGCCAAGCTTAGCGGCTCTGGCATAGGCATAGGCATCCTTTCCCGAGGTACCTCAGTCATCCACCAGAAGGACCTGGCTCCCCTGCAAAATCTGGAACTGTTTTCCCAATCACCCCTCGTTGAACTGGAAACCTTTCGTGCCATTGGCCGTAACGCCGCCAAGTATGCCAAGGGGGAGACCCCGGCGCCGGTGCCAGTACGGAATGATCCCATGGCGCGGCCCCGTTACCAGGGTCTGGCAGCACTGCTGCACAACAAGGAAGTCCAATATGTGAAGCCAGATATGGCGAGCACGGAAGTAAGTGTCGACCTCTGAGTGGAGCACCGTCTCCAATAAATTGGACACGTGAGTAGGCCAAGATGAAGACGAATGGTACGAGGGTCAGGAGGTAGGTATATGGCTGATAAGGGAAACAATATTTCGCCTGATATGATAGCTGAGGCAGTAAAGCGTGTCATGGCAGCACTGGGCGAACCAACAAAGAAAACGGCCCAAGCTAGTGGGCCGACAACAAGACTTGATGCCAGGAAGGACTATCCCCTGGCAAGCAAACGGCCTGATCTGGTGCGCTCAGCCAGCGGCCTTGGCCCAGAGGAAATAACAGTTGACAAAGTGGAGGCCGGGCAGATCACCTTTGATGACGTGAAGATTCGCGCCGAAACCTTGGAATACCAGGCGCAGATTGCTGAAAGCGCTGGACGGCCCCGAGTCGCCGCCAATCTACGCCGAGCAGGAGAAATGACTAGGATTCCAGACGAGCGCGTCCTGGAGATCTACAATGCTCTGCGGCCCTATCGGTCAACGAAAGAGGAACTGCTCGATATCGCCAGGGAACTGGAAGCGAAGTACCAGGCGCGAGTTTGCGCGGCGCTGGTGTTGGAGGCGGCAGAAGTATACGAAAAGCGCGGCAGGTTGAAGCAGTCTTAGAGGAGCCTTGGGGGAATGGTGTATATAGCCGGGGTGGATGTTGGCAACAATTCCACTGAGGTGGCCATAGGTGAGCTCAGAGATGGAGGGCAGGTATCTTTTCTCTCCAGTTCTCTGGTGCCCACGGTTGGGATCAAGGGAACTGTGCATAATGCCATGGGCATCATAGACGCCCTTGATATGGCTCTGCAGCCGCTTGCCATTGAGCGGCAGAGTCTCAGCAGTATTCTCCTGAACGAGGCAACGCCGGTAATTGGCGATGTGGCCATGGAGACCATCACCGAGACGGTGATAACGGAGTCGGCCATGATCGGCCACAATCCGGCAACCCCTGGAGGTCTGGGCCTCGGACTCGGCACTACTATAAGACTGGAAGAGCTGCCTGGGGCTGCGAAACATGAACCGTGGATTGTTATAATTCCCGGTACAGTGGACTTCCAGGAGGCAGCGTCGCGACTCAACGAGGCAGCGGCAGCCGGCCTCAACCTGGCCGGGGCCATAGTCCAGAAAGACGACGCTGTGCTCATTAACAATAGGTTGCAGCGTGCTATCCCCATCGTGGATGAAGTCAGACACATTGAGCGGGTGCCACTAGGAATGACGGCAGCCGTGGAGGTGGCCGGGCCAGGCAGGACCATTGAAAAGCTGGCCAATCCTTATGATATCGCCACGCTGTTCAATTTGAGTCCAGAGGAAACCAGGCGGGTGGTGCCCATTGCCAGGGCTCTCATGGGAACCCGCAGTGCTGTGGTCATCAAGACCCCGCGCGGCGACATAAGAGAGCGCCGAATCCCTGCCGGCAAGATCGTTTTGCTAGGTTCTAAAAGGAAGGCAGAGGTCCAGGTGGAGGCAGGCGCCGAGGCCATAATGAGACAGGTGGCTCACGTTTCACCGCTGGTGGAAATCCAGGCCGAGCCAGGGACCAATGTGGGGGGCATGTTCGAGCATGTGCGTCAGGTAATGGCGGACCTCACAGATCAACCGGTCAGTGCCATCCGAGTGCAGGATATTCTGGCTGTGGACACCATGAAGCCGCAACAAGTTCTCGGAAGTCTGGCTGGCGAATATGCCATGGGCAATGCTGTGGGGTTGGCGGCCATGGTGGAAACTCAGAAACTGCCAATGCAGCGACTCGCCCGGAAGCTGGAACAGGAGGTCATGGTTCCCACAGTTGTTGCCGGAGTCGAGGCTGAGATGGCCATTCGCGGGGCCATGACTACACCCGGCACTTCGGCGCCCCTGGCCATATTGGATCTCGGCGGCGGCTCCACCGACGCCTCCTTTATTGACGAGGCCGGCAATATTCGCAGTGTTCATCTCGCCGGTGCCGGGGACATGGTCTCCATGCTCATCGACACGGAACTGGCTCTGGAAGACCGGGAACTTGCCGAGAACATAAAATGGTATCCCCTGGCCAAGGTGGAGACACTTTTTCACATGCGCCATGAGGACGGCTCAGTGCAATTTTTCCATGAGCCTCTTGATCCTCGCTCCTTCGGACGGGTTGTGGTGCTTACTGAACAGGGAGCGGTGCCGCTCGAGGTCAGGGAATCGCTGGCAAAGATTGCTGCGGTTCGCCAGGAGGCCAAAAAAAAAGTTTTTGTGCGTAATGCATTGCGAGCTCTGGAAAGGGTGGCCCCGGCCGGCAATATTCGCCTGATCAGTTTTGTAGTGCTGGTGGGTGGCTCGGCTCTGGATTTCGAAATTCCTCGGATGATCTCAGACGCCCTGGTGGAATATGGCGTAGTTACTGGGCGGGCCAATGTTCGCGGGCTCGAGGGGCCTCGCAACGCAGTGGCCACTGGCCTGATTCTGGCGCATGCCGAGAAGCAGAGAGGATAACTTGGTGACGGTATGAAATTTTCTGAGCCAGGCAAGAAACCCGCCGTGTTCATCCGGGTGGGGGGCAGCGCGGCCAGAGAGTTGCTAGCGCCGATCTTCTGGGGGCTCGAAGAAGAGGGTATTCCGGCTGAACTTCATGAGACAACAGCCGAGCCAGCAGTAGTGCTGGCCAAGGAGGCAGCTGACAGTTCACCTTTGAACGTGGGTATCGGCCTCAATGCAAATGAAGGTGTTGCTGTTCTGCACCATCGAGATCTGCCAGCCGACAAGCCTTTGTTCGAGTTTGCTGCTGGCGAGCTGCAGCCGCCACGTCTGCGGCAGTTAGGCCTCAATGCCGCCCGCCTGGTCAAAGGAGATCCACTGGTCACTGGTAGCCCCTCCAGTTCAGGGCTTGCAGCAGCGGAGCCGCAGCAGTGGACTCCGGGGGAACTGAACCAGCAACAACTGCTAGAGTTGATTCAGGGGATAGTGAGTGAACTTTTGCAGAAAAACAGGTGAAACTCATGGAAAAGCAGAGTCTAGGCCTCATTGAAACCTGGGGAATGGTAGCTGCTATAGAAGCGGCGGATGCGGGCAGCAAGGCGGCAAATGTTGCTTTTCTTGGTTTTGAGCAGGTGCCGACCGGTCTGGTCGTGCTGAGATTTGTAGGCGATGTGGCGGCAGTCAAGGCAGCGGTGGCAGCAGCAGAAGCCGCAGCGGTCAAGGTGGGCAGAGTGGTGGCCGTACACGTAATTCCCAGGCCGGACGAACAGATACCTAGGTTCGAACCGCAGAAGCCGCCTCCTGTTGAGAAGCAAAAAACCGAGGCACCTCCCGAGGGGCCTCCACCTTCTCCCGCAAAGGAGAAGGCAGAGAAAACGCTGAAGCGAACGGCTCGCAAGAGGGGAAAAGGCAAAGCAGAAAGCGCCAAGGCAGTGAAGAAGAAAGGCAGGAAATCCCGCAAGTGAGCAAGGCTGGTGACATCCCTGGCACCTAATGAGCTATAAACAGCCGAATTACCCTACTGCCGTTCCAACTGGGCGTTACCAGGGAAGCAAGCTCAGTGGATCATTGAAGGAGGCAAGTCCATGGCTGACCTTCGTTCTTATGTATACCTGGACCGGTTGCAGCCGCAATTTGCAGCGTATATCGGGGCCAATGCCAGAGGATATATCCCGGTTGCAGGGATGGCTGCTCTACTGGTAGAGATCTCACCTGGAGTCCTGATCAATCAGGTGACTGATGCTGCTGTGAAAGCAGCCAATGTGAGGCCGGGCCTAATGGTTGTAGAACGCCATTTTGGCGTGCTGGAGTTCCATTCAAAAGCGCAGGCGGAGGTCAAACACGCTGGCAGTGCTGTACTCAAGAGCCTGGGCATGACCATCGAAGATCGGCTCAAACCAAAGATACTCAGCTCGCAGATCATCAACAAAGTCAACGCCTATCATGCACAAATGGTCAATGTCTCGCGCCTTTGTTCTATGCTGCTGCCAGGGCAGGATCTCTATATACTCGAAGTACAGCCGGCTGCTTACATCACTCACGCAGCCAACGAGGCTGAAAAGAACTCGAGGATCACCCTGGTGGACTGTAGAAGCTACGGTGCCGTAGGCCGCCTGTATCTCGGCGGCAAGCGCTCAGATGTGGAACGGGCTGCCGGTGCTGCCGAAGCCGCCGTCAAGAACATAAGCGGCAAGCAATCATGAGCGGCTGGTTATGAAAATCAAAGAAGCAGCAAACAAGCGGATTGCAGCATTTGCAGAGGCATTGATATTGAACGGCAACAGCAGGCCGACTGGTGAACTCTACGCGGGCGTAGATCTTGGCACTGCCTACATTGTTACCGCTGTAGTAGACAGCCAGGGCACGCCTGTTGCCGGAGTGCTCACCCGCAGTGAATCCAGCGTTCGAGACGGTCTGGTACTGGATTATGTGGGCGCCATTGCCATTCTGAGGCGGCAATTGCAAAGGCTGCGGCAGGCCGGCCTGGCTGTTGGCCTGGCAAAAGCAGCCTATCCACCTGGAACTACGGGCCGCAATGCCTCGGCTTTCGGCAATGTGCTGACAGCCGTCGGTCTGGAGGTTCAGGGGCTCATAGACGAGCCCACTGCGGCCGCGCTGGTGCTGGAGATCACGGATGGGGCAGTGGTGGACATCGGCGGTGGTACAACCGGCATCTCTGTCCTGGAGAATGGTGCTGTGATCTACACAGCAGATGAACCAACTGGCGGAGTGCACCTGGATCTTGTCCTTGCGGGCCATTTCAGGATGGAGCTTGCTGAGGCCGAGCGCTTGAAGAGAGATTCTTCCCGGCAGACTGAGCTTTTTCCTTTACTGAGGCCGGTGTTTCAGAAGATGGCGACTATTGTCCGGCAGCACTTGCAGGGACATCAGGTTGAGACCATATATCTGGTAGGAGGAACCAGTTCTTTTCCAGGCATAGAGGGTGTTATGGAGGAAGAAACGGGCTTGCCGGTGGTGCGCCCCACAAGTCCTTTACTCGTCACACCTCTGGGCATTGCCCTGAGCTGCCTGCAGAGCGCTGGCAGGGCAGAATAGGCAAGTATTTTCATGAGCACCGAACAGTTGCAGCAGATCGTAACCCGGGTCATCAGCAAGTTGGTCTCACGGCTCGAAGCAGGTGCCCAACAGGCCAGGGTGATTGCCGTGTTCAGCGCTGCTACGGTCAATTTCGAAGAGGCCATCCAGCAGGTGCTGTTGCTGCCTCTAGCCGGTTATGGCGTGGAAGTGGCCCTGTCAGCCGCAGCAGAACAACTTTACGGCGGGGTGCTGCGCAAGCAGCTGGCAGGACTTCCACTGTTCGGCTGGATTGAGCCCGGAGAGTGGCTCGTTGCTCTGAGAAGGGCTCGTGCTGTTGTAGTTCCCCTGCTCAGTGTGAACACTCTCTCCAAGGTGTGCCTGCTGGTAGCTGATTCTCTGGCAAGCAATCTCATCCTGCATGGTTTGTTTATGGGAAAAGAGGTCATTGCCGCCCGCAACGGCGCTGACCCCTTGAGCCAGGGTCGCCAGCTGCTCGGTTTCGCCGGGGGGACTGCAGCACTTGAGCAGGCCTTGCAGGAACGGTTGCAGACAATTGCAGACTACGGCTGCTATTTGACTGATATGCAGGAGCTCACAGCAACGGTTGCTGCAGTGCTTGGCAGCGTTGGCAAGTCGAGTTCTGCAAGAAGAGCCCCGGGAACATTTGCTGCGGGGCACAATTATGCCAGGAGGATCATATGTGCCAGCGACATTCTGCGGGCGCATCGCCAGGGTGAGGGTCTGTTGCTGGCAGGGGCATCACTGCTTACTCCCCTGGCTCGCGATCTGGCAAAAAGATACGGCATAGCCCTGGAAGACGACCTATAAATTAGCACTTTTATTGAAAGGGAAGCACCATGTTGATTGCCCGAGTAATAGGAACGGTGGTCGCCACCCGTAAACACGAGCGGTTGGTGGGCAGCAAGATACAGATAGTTCAACCCCTGGAACCCAGGACCCAGCGTGAAAAAGATGCTCCCTTTGTGGCGGTAGACGCCGTAGGCGCTGGTGTTGGTGAGCAGGTGGTAGTGGTCCTCGGCAGTGGTGCTCGGCAGGCACTGGACAACGAGCTGTGCCCGGTGGATGCTACCATCATTGGCATAGTCGATGAAATAGACGTGCAAAAAGGATAATGACCGTTTCCAGGAAGAACCACGGCAATGAAAATTTATAGCGGACGCGGAGATGGAGGACAGAGTCGTCTCCTGAGCGGCGAAAGGGTAGAAAAGGATGATCCCCGGCTCAAGACATTCGGGGCCCTGGATGAACTCCAGAGCCACCTGGGGATGGCCCGGGCCATGACCAGGCAGGAGTTTCTGCGCCGCATTCTTTATGCTGTCCAGCAGGATACATTTGTGGCGAGCTCTGAGATTGCCTCCACTGGGGCTGCTCTTTCGAAGTTAGATAGGCGTCTGCAGGAGGTTGATATTGCCAAAGTGGAGAACTGGATCGATGAATTAACAGCGAGTTATGGTCTGCCCCGCGGTTTTGTGGTGCCGGGCAGGTCGCAGGACAGTGCCGCCGTCCATGTGGCCAGGGCTGTGTGCCGACGCTGTGAACGGTTGATCCTCGTGCTGAACCGGCAGGAGAGCGGTCTCTATGGCAGATTGCTGGTCTATTACAACCGCCTCAGCGACCTGCTTTTTGTCCTGGCATGGGTCCTGGAACTGAGAGCCATTGTCGAAGAGGCAGTGCGAAGCGTACTCGAGGTGAAGTCGGCGGAGGGCCACTGATTATGAAGATCTCCTATCCACTGGCAGCTACTCTGGCAGCAATTGCTGAAGCGGCAGCTCAGGCTGTGGGCGTGCCCATGGTAATTGCTCTGGTGGACAGCGAAGGCTCTCTGCTCTTTTTTGGCCGCATGGACGGCTCCCTACCTGTAAGTATTGAACTGGCTGTGGGCAAGGCATATACCGCTGCTGCCCTGCGTCTGGCCACCCAGGAGGTGGGCAAACTCGCCCAGCCCGGCAAAGCGCTCTATGGTATCCAGCACAGCCACAGCAAGAGAATTGTCCTGTTCGGGGGCGGTCTGCCTCTGCGATTAAAGGGCAAGGTGGTTGGAGGGGTTGGCATCAGCGGCGGTACGGTTGAGGAGGATATCCAGGTTGCCGAGGCTGTGGTCAGAGCGCTGGAACAAATGGAGTCATTGTCTGAGCAATTAAAACCGGTGCTGGCAACGGCGGCCTACGGAATTGACACCATTGCGGAACTTTCGCAGAGAATCGAGGCGGAACTGCGCCGGTTGGATCTTACTCAGGCGGCTGGGAATGTTTCCCTATTGAAAGGAGCAGTACTGCTGGCCTTCGAGGGGCGCACCTGACAGTTGCTGGCAAACCTGATGTAGGTATGGCTCCACGAGGGTCCACAAAGCTCGACGAAGAGGGGGAGTGCAATGTCGGTCAACAAGGAAATAATTGCCGACTTGGTGAAACAGGTTATAGCCGAGCTCACAAAGGACGGAGAATCTCAGAGGCAGTCCGACCACTCTGGTCTTGCCGATACAGTTGAAGCCGCGGTAGTGGGCGCGGTGGCAGCCCAGAAAAGTCTCATTGCCCTGTCTCTCGAGAAGCGCAATGAGATTATTGCTGCCATGCGGCAGGCAGCCCTGGAAAATAATGAACAGCTTGCCGCCATGGCAGTAGAGGAAACTGGAATTGGCCGCTATGAAGACAAAGTCAGAGAGAACATTCTATGTGCCACCAAGACTCCGGGCACTGAGGATATTCGCCCCCAGGCGCTGAGCGGCGATGATGGTTTGATGCTTCTGGAGTTTGCCCCGGTGGGTGTCATTGGCGCCCTGACTCCCATCACCAATCCTACTGGAACAATCATCAACAACAGTATCGGCATGATAGCCGCCGGCAATGCTGTGGTCTTCAATCCTCATCCCACAGCGACCAAAACCAGTACTAGGATGATTCAAATACTCCATCAGGCCGTAGTGACTGCTGGGGGCCCTGCTGGTCTGATTTCCTCTGTGCGCAAACCAACCTTGGACACGGCAAAGCAAATTATTGAGCACCCCAAAGTCAACATGCTGGTGGCCACAGGCGGCAGGCCGGTAGTGAAAGTAGTGCTCAGCTCTGGCAAGAAGGCCATTGGTGCCGGCGCCGGCAATCCACCGGCACTAGTGGACGAGACAGCACATATTCGCAGAGCTGCCCGCTGTATTGTTGATGGGGCCAGCATCAACAACAACGTCTTTTGCACCTCTGAAAAAGAAGTGATAGTCGTGGACGAAGTGGCCAATTCACTGATCAAGTTCATGCAGGAAACCGGCAAGGTCTATCTGCTCGATGCGGAGGAGGCCAGCAGAGTGACGGATCTTGTGGTCACTCCTGAGGGCAAGGTCAATGTTGCCTACATAGGCAAAAACGT
This sequence comes from Deltaproteobacteria bacterium, assembly GCA_019309045.1. Taxonomy (NCBI): domain Bacteria; kingdom Pseudomonadati; phylum Myxococcota; class Myxococcia; species Deltaproteobacteria bacterium. The sequence goes on from JAFDGZ010000002.1 coordinate 55,949, forward strand.
GCAGGTCATATTGCGCCAGATTGGCATTGAATTGGGCGAGGAATACCGCCTGGCCATTTTCGAGGCCGCCAAGGATCATCCCCTGGTATGGCTGGAACAGATGATGCCCATTATGCCCATAGTGCGCGTCCAGGATGTCCAGGAAGGAATCAGTTTCGCCGTAGAGGTGGAGCAGGGGAACAGGCATACTGCCATTATGCATTCAACAAACGTGGACAATATGACTGCCTTTGCCCGGGCTGTGCAGACGACCATATTCGTAAAAAATGGACCTTCCTTTGCTGGAATAGGCCTCGGAGGAGAGGGACATACTGCCTTTACTATTGCCGGGCCCACAGGAGAGGGATTGACCTCTGCACGAACGTTCACTCGCCAGCGGCGCTGTACGCTGGTAGAGGGTTTCAGGATTATTTGAACAGGGCCCAGGAGGAAACCGATGAACATTAATCTTGAGCTGGCCCTGGAATTGATAGCTAGGGCCAGGGAAAAGGCCGGCGAGATTGGCGTGCCCATGGTAATAGCTGTGGTTGATGGCGGCGGCAATGTGGTGGCGCTGCAGCGCATGGACGGGGCTCTGCTGGTGAGCATAGACATTGCCATCAACAAGGCTTACACGGCTGTGGCAGTGAAGATCGCCACCGGGGAGCTGGCGGGGTTGGCTCAGCCGACGCAGCCGCTCTTTGGCATTCACAATGCTGACGGCGGCCGCATCATTATTTTCGGGGGCGGTCTTCCGTTGAAGCGCGGCCAGGAGATCATCGGCGGCATTGGTGTCAGCGGTGGTAGCGTGGAGCAGGACGTGCTATGCGCCGAAGCTGCTATCGAATATCTAGCGAGCTTGCCAGAGAGTTGAGTTATGAGAACAGAACTGATTCGCTCACCTACTGCAGCCTTCCTGCAGATGCTGCTGAACAACATAAGGCCGCAGGAACGCAAAAAAATCGAGGGGACGCGTTGGGGTGCGGTTGGCCTAGTGCAGGCCAGACTCATAGAGCTATACTGGGCGGCAGATGTGGCTGAGAAGGCGAGCAACGTGGTGCCGGTGCTGGTCTTGGGCAACTGCCCACAGCATATTCAGATGTTGGCAATTTTTGGACAACAGGCGGCAGTGCGGACCGCCCTGGATAAGATTCAGGAAAGTCGGCGCGAATAGGATATAGCGGGCCGATAGCAGCGATAGAATTGGCGGTGGACATGAAGGTTTCAATCATAGGTGGCGGTGGGCGAGTGGGAGCCTGTGCAGCTTATGCGTTGCAGTGTGCTGGCATCGTATCTGAGATCATCTTGAATGACATTATGGAGGAGCTGGTTGAGGGAGAGGCCCTAGACCTGCTGCATGGCAGCGCTCTCCTGCACGACCAGCGCATAGGGGTGGCAGAGATGCCTGCTGCGGCTCAGGCCGAGATCATTATCATCACCGCCGGCCTGCGCCGAAAACCAGAGGAGTCGAGGCTGGATCTCATCAACAGGAACGTATCGTTGTTTCTCTCCATTTTGCAGGAGCTGAAAGAGGCACCTCTGCAAAAGGAGACCATACTGCTGGTAATCTCCAATCCGGTGGACATTCTCACGCATCTGGCTGTTGAGCGCAGCGGTCTGCCTTCACAGCAAATCATCGGCCTTGGCACCTTGCTAGATACCTCACGATTCTCTTCCCTGATTGCCGCTGCCATCAAGGCGGCACCCACCCAGGTGAAAGGCTTGATTCTAGGTGAGCACGGCGATTCCATGGTGCCGATCTGGTCCTCGGCAACCTGGAACGGCATTTCCCTGGACAATTACCCTGAGCTCAGCGCAGCCAGGAAAAATGAAATTTTCCAGCGCACCCGCCAGAGTGGGGCCGAAATGATCCGCTTGAAAGGTGGAGCAGGCTGGGCTGTGGGCACTGCCATAGCCACTCTGGTCCACTCCATTGCTCTGGACCAGAGGAAGGCCCTTCCTGTGAGTTCTCTGCAGACAGGCACATACGGCCTGCAGGGTGTCTGCCTCAGTGTGCCCACTGTGGTGGGGCGATGTGGTGTGGTGAGCCACCTCGAAGTGGAACTCTGGCCTCGCGAGATTCAGGCATTGAAACGCTCCGCCAAGACCTTGCAGAAGACTCTTGCAGACATTGAGAGTTAGTTCTGCAAGATATGAACCTTGCCGAGATAGCGGTATTACAGGCAGCCTAGAGGAGAGACCTCCTGTTCTATTCATTGTGGTACAAACAAATAAGTTGAGCCTTGTTGGCCAGAAAATTGACGAGTAGCGCGAGGATCGTCCTCTAGCGGACCTGGAAGTGGTCTAGTTGTTATTGCCTGACAAGCAGTCTGTGGGGAGTCATGACATGTGTACTCGGGGTACGAGTCCGGGTTTGGGCACGGCCAGAAAGAACGCGCCTTCTTTCATTTATGAGATATTGCACGGAGAAGCAAAACAGCTCTCCGGGCGAACTGAACACCACAGGCAAAAGATGTGGAAAAACATAGCCGTTGATCAACATATCCCCACAGAGGCCCTGGATGGCCTGGACAAGATCGAAGAGATTGAACTGCGATCCTCTTGTGAGGGTTCTGGGCCAGAACGACCAACTTTTCTCATTGTCCGTTTTAGAAGTGAGGAGGATTTGCAGAAGATTGCCGATTTTGTCCAGGGAATGAACGCCTTCGAGGATATCAGGTGTGGTGCGGAACGGGGCAATATGGGAATATATAGAATTGGTATAACAGCGCCCCTATGGTATGAAAAAGACAAGAGAGCCTTCGAGAAGTGGTGGTTAGAACTGCCGGTCAAGATCCAGGTGGTGCTGGCTGTTATTGAGAGTCTCTCGGAATAAGAGTCCCCACAGGCGGCTACATTCGAGAACTGCTGGTGCAGGAACACCCGAAGGATAGGCAAGGTGATATGTCGAGCAATATTCAATCAAAAAGGTGGCGTGGGTAAATCAACCATTGCGTGTAACCTGGCTGCCATGAGCGCCTGTGACAACAAACGAACTCTGGTGGTGGATCTTGATCCTCAGGGCAATTCCACCCAGTACCTGCTGGGAGTCCAGATGCAGGCCGCGGAAAGCACGCTGGTGCAGTACTTTGAGGAACACCTTTACCTGACGGTCAACCCAAAGGGTCTGGAGGCCTGTATTCGACAGACGCCTTTCCCCCGACTGGATATCGTAGCTTCACATGCAGATCTGGAACATCTGGCCGAAAAACTGGAGACGCGCCGCAAGGTATATGTCCTGAAGCAAGCGCTGCAGTCATTGACCGATTATGACTGCGTTTACATTGATACGCCACCGGCTCTGAATTTTTATACGCGGGCAGCGCTGACAGCCGCCCACAGATGTCTGATCCCATTCGATTGCGACTACCTGGCTCGGCATACTCTTGCGAAACTGCTTGGCTACATCGAGCAGGTCCAGAATGATCATAATCAAGATCTGCAGTTGGAGGGCATTGTGGTCAACCAGTTCCAGGTGAGAGCAAAACTGCCGCAAAGAATTGTTGGTGAACTGCAGCAGCAAGGTCTGCCAATTCTGTCAACCTACTTGTCTGCGTCGATCAAAATCCGTGAATCTCGGGAAAAATCCACGCCCATGATATTTCTAGACCCACGCCACAAACTTACCAAAGAATTGCAGGCTCTATATCAGTTGTTGAACACTTCGTACTAGGCAGCGGCGAGTTTTTCCAGTTCTGCATCGTAATGCTCTATCATGCTTTGCCAGGAAAACCTTTCCATGTGAGAGGCAAGAGACTTCCTGGCCTGCTCAAAGCTAGTTGGCTGTTGCAGAACAGCAGCAAGCAAGTTCAGCAAGTCTTGTTCGCTACTGTAGAGACACTGCCGGTGGAACCGCCGCGGAATGAGCTCTGGATAAGAGAGCCTGTTTGGCAGCACCGGATAGCAGCCATAGCGAATCGCCTCCACCACTGAAATACCGAAGTTTTCCTGCAAGGCGGTACTCACCACGACTGTTCCTTTCTTGAGCCAATTTATATATTCGCTTTTGGAGGAGACATAGCCGTACTGCACAATGCGGCCGTCAAATTTCTCTCTGGCTTCGAGGAATTCTCTGGGCACAGTCTGGAAATTTTCTCCCAGCAGTGCCAGGCGGAATTCTATGCCGCTGTCTTGCAGGGCAGACAGTGTGCAAAAAAACATTTGCGGGTCCTTGTCAAACTCCCACCTGTGGTTCCAGATGATGAGAGGCGGCCTGCTGTAGTCCCAGGGTTGAAGATCAGGCGGCCCAGCAGGATAACGGCAGCCAGGATAGAGAAGAGCCGCCTTGGAGCGGATTTCCGTCACAACCCACGGTGTGCGGTATTCGGGCATCATCTTGATAAAATGGGAGAGGAGTTCGAAAAATGCCTCCATATGGCTCTGCGAATTGAAGAGGATTCGTTGAGCAGCAAGAGCAGTAGTGATGTTAGTGAAGCCGAATTGGTAGTCCAACCGTTCTCCGGGAGGCAGGGGATAGGAGAGCTGATTTTCGTGAAAGTAAACCAGGGCCTTGGGGCAGGCATCCCCCCAGATTGCCCTGAGATCAGCAAGACTCATGAGGTCTGTGAGGAGCAGGCCTGCGTAGGCAGCAGGATTGTCGACTTTGCGGGCAAAGTGGAGTGCAGCGCCGCGCATTCGCCACTTCCAGAAGCGAGCTGGCAGGGTCAAGAGCTGGAGGTGGTGACTGGAGTGGCTCAGCAAACCGTCAGCAAAATCCCGATGGGAGCCGCCATAAAAAGGTTCGAGGAAGAGAAACTTCATAACTGATCTCCCGACAAGCATGGTGGAGCCAGCTGTCTTGCCTGGGTTGCCTGCTCGCTGGTTGTTGTGCCTGAGCGCTTATGGAAATTTTCCTGAGAACAGTTGTTTGCAAAATGCTTGAGTCCTGAAGGAAATTCGGCTAATTTATATAATAATAGTTTACGTTTTTCCAGCAAATGCCACTACCTCCACCGTGGGGTGACCGGCTGTCTGTCCAAAAGACCGGTCAGCAAAGTGATCTGCTGCACTTCCTGCTTTTTGCCAAGGGAGGAACTGCTGCCTTTTCGAACCTGCTTGTTTCATGAACCAGCATGGTGTGACGTGGACATGGGTGGGGTCCAGGGACTCCGTGCAGTGCCACAGCAGGAATGAATCTCAGAGCATGGGCAAAGCGTGAGTGCGGTGGCTGTGGCGAGGAGCCCCGGCAAAAATCCACCCGTGGACGGCCAGCTGCCAGCGCCGCTTCCAGCCTGCAGGTCAGCAGACAGAGACTGCTACCTGGTGACAAGGACGCTTTTGACTGGTGTCTTAGGCGTGCCTGGGCAGATTCATGAAATATCCAGGCAAGGCGAGGCAACGGCGAAGTCATAGTTGTTCACCAGTGCTCGCTTTTGGGTCAAATCACTGCCTTGAGTTGTAATGCTGTGCACAGGAGAGAGGGGATCTGCGGATGGGAGCGGTGAGAATAGCAATTGTGGGAGTCGGGAATTGTGCCAGTGCCTTGATTCAGGGGACCCACTATTACAGGAATAAAGGAAGCAGTGAAGCCATTGGCCTGATGCACTGGGAAATCGGCGGCTACCGGCCTTTTGACATCGAGGTTGTGGCTGCTTTTGATATTGACAAGAGAAAAGTGGGCCAGGACGTGGCAGAGGCAATTTTTGCCCCACCAAACTGCACCACACTCTTTTGCGCAGACATTCCTCGCAGTGGTGTCAAGGTGAATATGGGCCTAATTCTTGATGGACTTTCGGCTCATATGCGGGACTATGAGCCAAGATACACCTTTGTCCCTGCCTCTGAACCGCAGCCGGATCAGCAGGAAGTGGTCCAAGTTCTCAAGGATTCCGGCACAGAGATACTTCTCAACTATCTGCCGGTGGGATCCGAGAATGCCAGCAAGTTTTATGCAGAGTGTGCCCTGCAGGCGGGAGCTGCCATGGTGAACAACATGCCGGTGTTCATCGCCAGCAACCCGGAGTGGGCCAGACGGTTTGCCGAGAGGCAGCTGCCCATCATTGGCGATGACATCAAGTCGCAGTTAGGGGCTACCATTACACATCGCATTCTGACGGATCTGTTCAGGAAGCGAGGTGTGAAGCTCGAGCGCACCTATCAACTGAACACCGGGGGCAATACTGATTTCTTGAACATGCTCAATCGAAGTCGGCTCATGTCCAAGAAGGAGTCCAAAACAGAAGCAGTCCAGGCTGTTGCAGGCCAGCGCCTGGACCCGGCCAACATCCATATCGGCCCGAGTGATTATGTTGCCTGGCAGAAAGACAACAAGGTATGCTTCATTCGCATGGAGGGCAGGCTCTTCGGCGACGTAGCCATGCATCTGGAGCTGCGGCTTTCCGTGGAAGACTCGCCAAACTCGGCAGGCGTGGGAATTGATGCCATCAGGTGCTGCAAACTCGCCCTGGACAGAGGCCAGGGCGGCGTACTGTACGGCCCTGCCGCCTACTTCATGAAACATCCCCCCAGACAGTATTCGGATGATGAGGCCTGCCGACTTACGGAACTTTTCATCAAGGGAATAGAAGCAGAAGAGGCCGACGCCTGGGGTGAAGGTGATGAGGGCCTTGCAAGCCGGAGCGCGGCTCGGATACAGTAACCTGGTGGTTGGCGGCACATTTTACTGCCGGAACTCGGCTTATTAGGAAGTATGGCCAGGTTGCTGCCTGCCTCTAATGCCGGCAGTGTTTTGATCTATCCAGTCCAGATAAGGCTGGCTTCCTGCAACTATTGGTAGAGCAATGATCTCCGGCACCTCGTACGGGTGGATTGCCTTTATTCGGCGCTGCAATGCTGCAAAGAGCTCCTGGCGCGTCTTCATCATGCAAAGGACTTCGGAATCATCCTCTATTTCTCCCTGCCACCAGTAAATTGATCTGATCTCCGGGGTAATGTTTACACAGGCCACTAAACGTTCCTCCACCAGTGTTCTGGCGATCCCGGGAGCCTGTTGGGCGGGTGTGGTTACGAAGACGACAATGTGATTGGCCATGGGTCCTCCTTTCCGCTCCTGCGCCTGTGAAAGCGCTGTCCTGGCATATTTTGCTCTGCTTGGATGGAAGCCTCTCGAGCAAGAGAAGCAATTGTTTGCCATCCAGCCGATGCTCCGCTGCTGTGGCGCTCAGATGTCAGGACGAAATGCAGCTATATAGCCTGTAAGTTCCACATATCCTGCACCTGTGACAGGCTTGCCGGCCAAGGTGCCCGTGACCTTGACGCTTCCCTCCCAGTAGGTGACCAGAGTACTTGTCGCGGTGGTGAGCTCCTGATTCTTGACGGTGGGCAGCAGGGTCAGCTGCAGCCTCTGGTGGGGCAGCTGCAGTAGCCAGCCGGAGGGATAAACAGCGCCGCTCTCCTTGCTGTGCCAGGTGCCGAGCTTTTTCACCTGGAGTGATGCCAGGGGGAGGTGCTCAAACTGAGAGTTCTGATAGATGATAGTGCCGCTAGAATTTGGGTCAGGCGTGCCATTGCGGTGGCGAATGATATAGAGCATGAGTTCGACGTTGTTGTCGAGCTGCACGCTGAACCAGTCCCAGCCCACCTGATATTCACGGAGTTGATTGGAGCCAAACTCGTGGTCCATCCAGGCGATTCCATTGACCGCATACCTCTTGCCTTGCCAGCTGAGTGTGCCGGCAGCCTGCAGCCGGGGAATAGAATAATAATACGAAGCATAGCCTTCTCCGGCAGCTTTCTGGCTCAAGCCCTGCTCGCCATGGAGTATCGGCGGCTTGAGCGGCTGCAGTCGGAGATCAATGCTCATATCATCATCTCCCGCTTGCAGCTGGTGTACACCGTCTCGGAGCTCACTGCTCCAGTCGGCAATCCAGACCCGGTAGCGCTGCGGGTCTGTCCCAGCCAGGCCTAGAGATCCTCTGCTCACTTTCTCCAGAAAGCGAAAAGAGGCCTGCTGCTCGTCTGTGATGGCAAAATGGGCAAAATATATAGTGTGCAAGCTCCAGCGAGAGCGAGCCTTGCTCTCGGATGGGCGGAGGGCGTGACGAAAAAAGGTAAGCTGAAAGCCAAAGGTGCGCTGCTTGTGGCTGGTGAGATGTCCAGTGTAGTACCACCACTCGGTGCGAAATTCCGGGTGGGCCGCATGATCGGCAGGAAAGCTGAAGCGATAGCCCGGCAGCGCTCTTTTGAAGTGGCTGCGGCCGCTTAGATCCTTTGCTGCTGGAGCTGCCAGGGCGAAGCTGCAGGCCGTGATGACAGGAAAAAACCAGCCCAGCAAGAGGGCGACAGCAAAGCGACATTTTCTCATTGGCACTCCTTGTCCCTGTTCAATCTGACATAATGCCGAAGGTGCGGTTCCGGCCGTATTTTGTTCGCAGCTCGCTCCTGTGTGGGACTACCTGGTAGCGCACCAGGTAGTTCTTGAATCTTTCAAACTGCAAGGCGCCCTTGCAGTAGGCGCGACGGAAGTCTTTCATTTGCAGGAGATGTAGAATAAAGCTCAAATGGCCAGAACAGCCGTGGCAGTCCAGTTCCTGCAAAGCCTTTACCGTGTCTTTGACAAAATCGAGTGCGGCTCGGTGGATGACAGGACCGTGTTCGCCGCACCTTTTCACTGAATAGAGCCGGCGGCAGCTGAAAGGACGCACAGGGTAGATGGTGCATGATAATTCATCGTCCAGAAAGGCGCAGCGGGCAAAAACCCGCTGTAATTTTTCCTGACGGTTCCTTTTCAGTTTGCGGTCTATTTCCGCTCTAGCCTTTGGCTGCCAACCCCTTAGATGACTTCTGATGAGCATGCCTTCCAGGGTAGTGGCGTCCACAGTTCCCACGTTGATGCAGCAGTAGGCACAGCCCAAGCGGCATACCGCCTGGGCTCGATACGGGGCAATTTTGTCTTCAAATTCCTGGTAAATCTGCAGCAGACTTTCTTGCATATCAGCTAGGTTCATGGAGAACATCCTTGCTAGTCGAATCTCATGAGTTCACTGACGCTCCTGGTTGCGGCAATTCTCGCCGGGGCAATGCCGGCGATGACAGCGCAGCCAAGGACCAGGGCCAGGGTCTTGCCGAAAAGTGCTGGCGGCAGGGTGAACTGAATGGTCCAGCCGAAGGATTGCTTGTTGATTACAAATATGAGCACCATAGAAAGAAAAACGCCGCTGATGGCGCCCAAAACAAAACTGCTGAGCCCCATGAGAACAGCCTCCAGCAGGGTCATGCGTTGTAGCTGCCCGGAGGAGCTGCCCACAGCCTTCAAAACGCCGAGGTCTCGGGCTCGTTCATTGATGAGCAGAACCAGAGTGTTCACAATACCAAAAATTGCCACCACGATGGCGATGACTTGCAGGGCGTAGGTAATGGCAAAAGTCTGGTCGAAGATGCGCAGTATCTCGCGGCGCAGTTCTCTGTTGCTGGTTATTTGCACTGCCTGGTTCTGCTGCAGGTGTTGGCGGATCATAGTGCGGAAGCCTCTGACATCCACGCCGGGCTGCAGGTAAATACCCAGTGAGGTAAAATCATGTTCATCCGGCCAGTAGCGCTGAAAGGTTGAGTGGTCCATGAGAATCATGCCGCCTTCGGTTCGGTAGTCGTAGAAGATGCCTGCTATCAGCAGAGACTGGCTGCCTGTGGGCGTCGGCAATTCCAGGGTGTTGCCCTCGGACAGTCCCATCCTGGTGGCTAATACTTCTGAAATGGCTATCTGACCGAACTGACGGCAGCGGCGCAGGAGCTCTGACGCACTTCCTCGCCGAAAGAGCACCCTACTGTAGCGCTCCTTGACGTGCAGATCCGAAGCGCAGAGCAGGGCAGGTAGACCCTGCAGGTGTATGGTGAGCTCTCGCAAACGGTCCATGGCCAGGAAGCCGGGCAGCTGCGGCAGCAGAGAAACAATTTCTGGAGGAAGCACTGCTCTCTGCCCTCTAATTCTTGCTCCTGGTGCGAGGTAGAGATCGGCGCTGATAATTTGTTCGGTCCAATGAACCACTGTCTGGCGAAAGCTGAGGATCATAATAGAGATGCTAATCAGCATTGCCAGGGCAGCCATGAGGGAAGCGATGGCTACGGCCGAGCGATTGACAGAGCGGCCCAGGTAACGGCTGGCCAGGCGGCCTTCCACGTTGAAAAGGCGGCAGCAGACTGGTGCCAGCAGCCGGTTCAGCAGGAGGACTGCTGCTGGCGTCAGAAATGAAAAGCCCGCCAGGAGAAAGAAAGCAGAGGCAAAACCGAATAGAGGTACTCCGCTGACAGCCGGCTGGCGGCTGCAAAGGTAGGCGACGCCCAGGAGGGCAGCACCAAAGGAGCTGATCCTGGTGAGATTCAGGTGAAGTCGTTTTTCCAGAGTGCCCCGAGACAATGCCTCTCGGGGTTGGGTTCGACTGGCTTCCAGGGACGGCAGCAATGAGCCGAGCAGGGCCACGGCCATGCCTGCTGTTGCTCCCAGCAGGAGCACGGCTGCAGAGATTGTCAGTGTCCTGGCCCTGACCAGAAGATAGAGTTCACTGATGGTCTGGGTCATGGCGTTGAGGGCGGCCTTGGCCATGAACAGACCGAGGACTGCTCCAAGCAGAGCTCCGAGGGCGCCCACGATCAAGGCCTCCACAAGGAACATGGAGAGCACCTGGTACCTGCTGGCGCCGAGCACCCGGAGCATGGCGATTTCGTAGCGTCTCTGACTGACGGCAAAGGCTACCGCGTTATAAATTAGAAACAGGCCGACAAACAGAGAGATCATACTGAGGGCCGTGAGATTCAACTGGTAAGCCCTGACCATTTTGCGGATCATTCCCAGGCGCTCTGCAGGTTTTTGGACGCGGACGTTTGCAGGAAGTATTTCACTGAGCCGTTGAGCTAATTCCGCCTCAGAGGTTCCCTGCTGCAAGAGGAGGTCGATACGGTCAAGTCTGCCCAGACGAGCAAAGGTCTCCTGGGCCGTGGCAATGTCCACCAGAGCGAGATTTCCCTCGAGAGCTCGGGCTGCTCCTTGGAGTTCCAGCATGAGCCGCAAGACAAAATTGTAGCGCTGGGAGCCCGAGAGAATTTCCACTCTGTCTCCCAGTTGCAAGCCATGACGTCGGGCAAACCTTTTGGTGAGGGCTATGGAGTTGGCTTGCGTCAGAAAGGAGACAAGTGGTGCCCTCTGTCCTGGAAATCTTGCCAGGCGATAGCTGCGAAATTGTTGTTCAGTGAAGATATCTACTCCCAGCACAAACAGGGGTTCAGAAAGCGGGGGCCCGGTCATCACGTTGAATTCCAACACTGGCGCAGCAGCTTTGACTCCCCTCAGGCGGGACACCTTGACATACAGCTCTTCAGGGAAGCCATTTCCCTGACCTACTACCTGGAGTTGAGTCTTGCCAGTCAGCGAGGTGACGGTTTCTGCAAACGAGGCAGAAGCGCTGGAAGAGGCTGTCTTTATAGCAACGAACACCGCAACTCCTAGAGCTACTCCCAGGAGGCAAAGAAAAGCGCGGCCTTTGTATTTCCAGAGGTGCCTGAAGCAGAACCAGCGGTAGAGCCTTAGCATCCGTCCTCCTGTTGTAGCAGGACGCCGTCGCGCATATAGAGGACGCGGCTGGCATGTTCTATGGCATCCTTGCTATGTGTGGCCAGAATAATAGTGATGTTATGACGTTGGCGCAGTTCTGCCATGAGCTCCAGGATCTGTTGACCGGTGCTGGAGTCGAGATTGCCTGTGGGTTCATCTGCCAGTACCAGAGAAGGCTTGTGGATCAAGGCCCTGGCAATAGCCACTCGCTGCATTTCTCCGCCGGATATTTCATGTGGGTAGTGGCGGCGCCGCTGCCAGAGTCCGACCTCAGTCAGGAGTTTTTCTACTCGCTGTTCGGTGTTGTCTGGTGGCAGTCCCTGGAGTACACAGGGCAGAGCCACGTTTTCGGCCACAGTGAGGATAGGCAAAAGATTGAAGAACTGAAAGACGATGCCCACCTCATGCCGACGGTAGGCGGTGAGATCTTTCTCTGGCAACTGGCTGATATCGCGGCCATTTACCACGATCCGGCCATGATCTGCACGGTCCAGGCCGCCGATAAGGCTCAACAGGGTGGTCTTGCCGCAGCCGCTCTTGCCGAGAATTGCCAGGAACTCACCCTGTTCGACAACAAGGTGGATGCGGTTCACAGCCACGATGCGCTGCTGGCCCAGGGTGTAGGTTTTGCTGAGATTGGTCAACTCAAGCATAGATGGCCTTCCCGGGGCAGGCTGCGAGAGCTGCCCTGCCAGTCACTCCAGATGAAGCAGACCGCTGAAGTCGACGAGCTGCACAGGTCGAGCTAGTTTGTGCACCACCAGGCCAGCAAGGTCAATACCCTGCTGGGCCCGATCGAGTACAGCGGAATCACTGCTGGCCACCACTGCCTGGGCGCCGAACAGGTGGTGTTCAGGCACTGCCACCGCCTGACTGTCGCCAGGCAGTCCTGCCCGGTGCAGACTATTGCGGAGCTGGGCGGCGAGTTCGCCGCTGCGGCTGAGGGGGCGGTCCAGGAAGAAGAGTGTCTCCAGGGGAGGCTGCTGCAGCAGGATGTCGATAATACAGCTGATTGCCTCGGCAGTGAGCGCTGAGGGCTTGTAGCGATGGGAAAGGCCGGCAACATCGCGAATAACTCCGTCTGTGGCGGCCACCAGGGTTCGCCCTGCCAGAGCACTCTCTACTGTGATAAGTACGTTATGACCGTCTACCAGAAGCCGCGCCCGGCGCAATTGTCTCAGCTGCAGCAGGTGTGATTTTCGGCGCTGCGATTCCTGCCGGCTGAATATGCCCCGCTGCAGAAGGTGGCGCTCTGAACTGGGCATATTGTAGCGGTTTCCCACCAGCTCCAGAGAACGTTTTCTCGGATAGCCATGATCCATGAGATAGAGAAAGTCGAGGGCAGCAGCTCTCAGCTTTTCTTCATCGAATCCGGACATCTCACCCTCGCTACAGGAGGTCCCCCAGCAGTAGTGCCTGGCACTGAATGTGGGAAAAAGATGCAGGAAATGTGACAGCAGGAGAAAGGTTCAACTTTCTCCCTAGAGTTCCCGGGAGGCGGCTAACTGCTCGAAGAGGGCTTTCTGTTCTGGAGTCAAAATCCTGGGAATCTGCACAATAATCTTGACGAAGAGGTCTCCTCGGCCTTCCTTCTTGAACCTGGGCACCCCGTATCCTCTGAGACGCATCTGGGTATGGCTTTGAGTGCCGGGCGGTATCTTCAGACTCAGCCTTTTGCCGTCTAGCGTGGGCACTTCAATGGTGGTACCCAGAACTGCCTGGCTAAGCTTTATCTCCCTGGTGATGATGAGGTCGTCTCCAGAGCGACTGAACACTGGATGAGGGGCAACCTGGACAGTTACCAGCAGATCTCCTGGAGGTCCACCCCAGGAGCCCTGTTGCCCCTTGCCGGTGATGCGTAGTTTTTGACCGCTGGAAATGCCTGGGGGAATCTTTACCTTGACCAGCTCTCGGCTGTTGTGGCGATTGAGGGCAATGGTTCTTGCGGCCCCAAAAACAGCTTCCTGCAGACTGATCTGCAGGTCCACCGTGAGGTCGGCTCCCTTGTGGGGCTGTTGGGCCGCCCTGGCAAATGGTCCGCCAAAGTGATGTGCCCCTCCAGCCCTGTGGAAGGTCTGCCGCCGGCCGGCGCCCATGCCGCCGAAGACCCGGCCAAAGATGTCTTCTGAACCGAGGCCGAATTCCCGGAAAATATGGCCAAAATCGAAGTTGCGAAAGATGTCCTCCTGGCTGAAACGCTGCTGGAAGCCCTCAGAGCCAAACATGTCATATTGACGCCGCTTTTCCTTGTCGCTCAAGACAGCGTAGGCCTCGTTCACGTCTTTGAACTTCTCTTCTGCGGACTTGTTGCCCTTGTTTCTGTCGGGGTGATATTTCAGGGCCAGCTTGCGGTAAGCCTTTTTGATCTCCTCGTCGCTGGCGTTCTTGGAAACGCCAAGTATCTTGTAATAGTTTTTCCCGGCCATGGTCACTTTCTAGTCAGCGTTGGTTGTACTGTGCTGCGGCATCCATGTTCCTGGCGCTCGAGCTATAAAGCAACTGAAACATAGCAGGCAAGTCCTGTCTTGGCAAGAGCGTTCTCTTGCGAGGACGTGTTTCCTTTATTGGACACATTTTTACAGATGAGAGAGAAACCGGACAATGGCTGAATTTACCTGAGCTCCCTTTTCGAGCATGGCCATGTGTCCAGTATCTTGAATGATGGCAATGGCAGCCCTGGGTAGTTTGTCCGCCAGGTAGTGTGAATATTTTACCGGAGTCATGACGTCATTGCTGCCGCAGATGACAAGAGCCGGGTGAGGGATGCGCGGCAGGTCATCCATCAGGTCAAAGGCGTTGCAGGCCCGAAAGTCGTCCGCCACCACCTCGGCTCGTTCCGCCAGCAACTGCTCCAGAGCCCACTGGCGCAATTCTCGAGGAGCATGCTCGCTGTAGCAGCTCCGGACAATCTTGCTGGCAGCCCTGCTGAAGTCCTGCTCGAGATCTCGAAGCAGGTCCGAGCGCACCTTTAATCTGGCGCCAGTGCCGATAAGGACAATTGCTTCCAGCCACTGTGGTCTGCTGAGAGCGGTCTCCAGCACCACTGCGCCACCCATGGAATGGCCCACGAGGACGACCTTGTCCTGGGCCAAGCTGCCGGCAAAATGGCTCAACCAGGCGCTATACTCCGCAATGCTTGTAAGGCCGTTGCCGCTGCTGCGGCCGTGGCCTGGCAAATCCGGACAGATGGTGTTGACCCCGCGGTCCAATCCATAGCGCTGCTTTTGCCAGACGAGGCTGTTGCCTCCTGCCCCGTGGACGAAAATGAAATTACGCCGTCCCGGGGCGAGACCGCTGGGTCCTGTAACATAGTGAATGACGCTGCCAGAGATATCGATGGTTGGCATGAAACAGCCCTTGTCACAGCGGCGAGGCTGGCGAAGTACAGGGTGTCATTATGAAGGACTCCTCGACGGTTGCCGCTCTAGACACCGAGGGGAGCCTGAGATTATTGGCGGAGGTCATGCCCTGGCCTTTTCTTCTTCGTGACGGCGCAGTTCTTCAGCCCGCAATTCTTTGCGAAGCACTTTGCCCACTATGGTTTTGGGCAGTTCGTCCCGGAATTCCACCAGGCGGGGAACCTTGTATGCTGCCAACCTCTCCCGGCAATGAGAGATTACCTCTTCAGCTGTGAGGGTCTCTCCTTCTTTTACCACCACAAAGACCTTCACTGTCTCGCCGCGATAGGGATCCGGCACACCAATGGCGACTGCATCGGCAATCTTGGGATGCTCGTAGAGAACCTCATCAATGTCGCGAGGATAGATGTTGAAGCCGCCGGCAATGATCATGTCCTTCTTGCGATCGATGATGAAAACATAGCCCTCCTCGTCCATGTAGGCTATGTCGCCGGTATAAAGCCAGCCATCCTTCAAGGTGGCAGCGGTCTCTTCGGGCATGTTCCAGTAGCCCTTCATTACCTGGGGCCCCTTAACCAGGAGTTCGCCGGGCTCGTTGGGGGGCATTTCTTTGCTGCCCATTTCCAGGTCCACAATGCGAGCATCGGTAGAAGGAAGGGCAATGCCAATGCTGCCGGATTTGCGCTTTCCCTCGATTGGATTGACATGGGTTACTGGCGAGGCTTCAGTGAGGCCGTAGCCCTCCAGGATGACGCTGCCGGTGAGCTCTTCGAAGCGGTTCATAATCTCCACTGGCAACGGAGCCGAACCGCTGATGCAGTACTTGATTGACGACAGGTTGTACTTGCTGATGTCGCTATGATTAACCAGAGAAGTGAAGATAGTGGGAACCAGTGGTGCAATAGTTGGCTTGGCTCTGACAAGGGTCTTCAAGAAATCATTTATTTCAAAGCGAGGCACCAGAGTCATGGAGGCGGCACTGTATATGGCAAAGTTCATGGCCACTGTCATGCCGAAGACGTGGAAAAAGGGCAGGACGCAGAGGAAGCGTTCCTGGCCTCGCTGCAAGGAGGGCAGCCAGGCAGCAACCTGCAAGACATTGGCGCTCAGGTTTCGGTGCGTCAACATCACACCTTTGGCCACACCGGTGGTGCCTCCGGTGTACTGCAGCGCCGCCAGATCTTCCATGGAAATCTGCGGTCGAGGTGGCCGTTGGCTCGGCGGCTGCAAAAGAGATTTGAAGGGGCGGATCTTGTCTGTGAAGGGGACCTTCATGTGCAGCCCCTGCTTTTTGGCTTTCAATGGATAGAGCAGGTTGAGGGGGAAGGGCAGGTAGTCGCGTATGCTGGTTATTACTAGGTGTTCGATGGGAGTGTTGTCCAGGACATGTTCGATTCGCGGATAAAGATGGTCGAGACTTACCAGTATTTTGGCCCCAGCATCGCTGAACTGATGCTCCATTTCCCGCTCCACGTACATGGGGTTGGTCATCACTGCCACCGCGCCAATGCTGAGGGTAGCATAATAGGCTATGATGGTCTGGGGGCAGTTGGGCAACATGATGGCCACCCGGTCGCCCTGGCCAACTCCCAATTGATGCAGAGAGGCAGCGAAGCTGTCCACCTGCGCGGCGAGCTCCCTGTAGGTGAGGCGGGCCCGGAAGAAGTCAGTGGCAGTTATCTCTGGGAATTCTTCTGCTGACTCTTGCAGGTAGTCGAAGAGAGTTCGCTCAGGAAGTTCAATGGTGTGGGGGACGCCTTTATCATACATTTGCAACCAGGTTTGTTTGTTTGCCATGATACCCCCCTTGTGTTGGCTAGGGCTGCCAATTGCTGGAGTCCCAGTGGTCAGCCAGCAAATAATCCACCCCTGCCCCAGGCGTGGGCAAGGTAACCATTAAAAGCTATAGTGCAGATGCCTATTTCTGATCAGCAACAGCTTCGAGCAGCAGCTCCGCCAGGTCGCATACCCTGACCCTTTCTTCCAGATGGTGGGCCTTTAGCCCGTCTTCAAACATGGTAGTACAATATGGGCAGCATACGGCTATGAGTTCAGGGTCCAGTGTGAGTGCTTGCTCGGTGCGGGCCTCATTTATTTTGCTGTGGCCTAGGGTTTCTTCCATCCACATTCTGCCTCCGCCCGCGCCGCAGCAAAATGACTTGTTTCGGCTGCGGTCCATTTCATAAATCTTGAGCCCTGGAATGGCTCTCAACAGATCTCGTGGCTGCTGGTAAATATCATTGTAGCGGCCAAGATAACAGGAATCATGGAATACCAGCCTCATGTCCAGCGGCTGCAAGGGTTCCAGCTTGTTTTCCCTGAGCAGCTGCAGGAGAATCTCCGTGTGATGATACACTTCCCAACTGCCGCCGAATCTGGGATATTCGTTCTTGAGGCAGTTGTAACCGTGCGGACAGGTGGTGATGATTTTCTTGACGTTATAGCTGTTGAGCAGCTCCACCAGCTCGGCAGCCATAGTCTGGAAAAGGTACTCGTTGCCGATTCTTCTAGCAGTCTCGCCGCAACATTTTTCCTCCACCCCGAGAATGCCGAAGCTCACTCCTGCCCTTGTCAGCAATGTCACCAGCGCTTTGCTGATTTTCTTGGCACGCTCGTCGAAACTGCCGGCACAGCCCACATAGAAAAGGTACTCTACCTGGCTGTTTTCGGCAAGAGTAGGTATGCCGAGCTCCTTGGCCCAATCGCCCCGGCTGGCAAAGCCGAGACCCCAGGGATTAGAATTGGTTTCCCAGTTGCGCAAGACATTCTGTACTTCAGGAGGAAAATTGCTTTCCATCAAGACCAGATAGCGACGCATATCCACGAACTTGTCGACATGTTCGATAAATACGGGGCAATGCTCAACACAGTTGCCGCAGGTAGTGCATGACCAGATCTCCTCCTCGCTGCAGGTAGTTCCCAGCAGAGTTTCGCCTGCCTGGCCTTTGCTGGCTGCTTCTGGCTCGGGGCTGGTGGCGCTCACGGCTTGCAGCGCCAGTTTGCCGGTGCGCAGCAGGTGTTCTTTCAGGCGATGGATGGTTTCCTTGGGGCTGAGTGGCTTGCCAGTGAGGGTGGCCGGGCAGTTGTCGGAACAGCGGCCGCATTCGGTGCAGGCATAGAGATCGAGAAGCTGCTTCCAGGTGAACTCCTCGATTCTGGAAACGCCATAGGTTTCGACGCCTTCATCCTCGAGATCCATGGTGGCGAGCTCCCCCGCCGGGCGCAAGCGGCGGAAGAAGATATTGGGAACAGCACCAAGGAGATGAAGATGTTTGGAAAAAGGGATGTATACCAGAAAGGCGAGAATAATCAGGGTATGACCCCACCAGAAAAGGCTGTACCAGTTCTGGAGGCTGCTGAGAGGAAGCCCTGAAAAGAACGTTGACAGGGCGACTGAAATGAAGGCCGCCCTGGGAAAGTATCGGTCGGGCTGCAGCTGGACCAGTTGGTATTCTACGGCGCGAGCGCCGAAAAGCAAAACAATGAGGACAATGATGAGGCCGATTATAGTGACGGCATCGAGATTGGTAGCCCTCTGCTCCTCGTACTGCAGCCGCGACGGCTTCAGAACAAAGCGGCGGTAAAGAGCAACGGTCAGGGCCACCAGTACGGCCACACAGAAAAGATCCTGCAGGAGGTAGAGCAGAGCAGTCAGAGCCGTGCCAATCACCTTCCAGTAGGCAAAGCCGTGGTAGACGCCAACTGCAAAGGTCTCGATGCTGCCAATGGTGATGACCACAAATCCCCAGAATATGGCAAAATGACCCCAGCCCGAGGGCTCGCGCACCACCCGTCGTTGCCCGAAGACAAAGGTAAGGACCCCCTGCAGTCGAAGCCACAGGTGGTCGAAACGATTTTCCGGCTTTCCCCTTTTTATCAGGAGATAGAGTTTATACACTGTAAAAAGGAAGAAGCCATTGGCTGCAAGGAAAACAACAATGAAAAGGATATTGGCAGGGAAATGGCCAGGTAGCAACATGGGTGTCTCCTGCTGAAAGAGCGTTCAGATTAGAATGCCCAGTGGCAATGGTGCGCTTGTCGTCTAGAGACTGAATATTCAGGGCAACCATTAAACAGCTAGAGCAATAACGTCTGAGGCAAGCGACTAGCAGCTGGCCTTCAGCTTTTTTACCTCTTCGGTGAACACCGGAATGAACTTGAAGAGATCCTCCACGATGCCATAGTCCGCTTTCTTGAAAATAGGGGCTTCAGGATCCTTGTTTACTGCCACAATGAACTTGCTGGAGCCCATGCCAGCAAGATGTTGGATTGCTCCGGAGATGCCCACTGCAATATAGAGTGCCGGGGTCACCACCTTGCCGGTCTGGCCCACCTGGTCCGAGTGAGGGCGCCAGCCAGCGTCCACAGCAGAACGAGACGCTCCCACTGCGGCTCCCAGCAGTTGCGCCAGTTCTTCGAGCATGGCGAAATTCTCAGGTCCTTTCATGCCGCGGCCGCCCGAGACGATAATCTGGGCTTCCGTGAGATCCACCCTGCCTGAAGTGTCTTCCTCCACTGAGACCACTGAAGTCAGATTTCCCTTGGGGATGGCCACGTTCGGCTTTTCCACTGCGGCCTTTTGTGAGGTGTCGGGCTGCAGGCAATCCATAGTGTTCGGTCTGCACGAGGCCAGCTGGGGCCAGACATCAGCAGCCCAACCATACCAGCCGAAGACCTTGCCCGCGTACATGGGCCTCTTTGCCCTGAGAGCTCCACCCTCTATCTTGAGTTCTGTGCAGTCGGTGGCCAGGCCGGCACCGAGGCGGGCAGCCACTCTGGCACTCAGGTCTTTACCATCAACGTCTGCAGAAAACAGGACAATCTTCGGTGACAGGCTCTGCACTATCTCCGCCACCACCGGAACGTAAGTCTCGGCCCGGTATTCCTGCAAAAGGGGGTCATCTACCAGGTAAACTTTTTCCACGCCATAATTTCCCAGATCAGGAGCAGCCTGTGCCACACCTTCTCCCAGAACGATTGCCCACAATGGTTCTCCTAGAGCGTCAGCCAATCTTCTGCCCTCACTGGCAACTTCGAATGATACCCGGCGAAAGGTGCCGTGGCGACATTCGCCAATTATGCATACTCCCTGTGCCATGATATGATTCTCCTTTCAAGCGAACAAGGTAGGATGGTACCCATCAGCTGGAGCGAAGCCTCCACCGTTTGCTGCGTGGAGCTCGGCTCGAGACTGCTGTACCAAACTCGGTATTTCATAAGATTGTTTGCCTCAAATAACTTTTGCTTCCTCGTGAAGGGCACGCACGAGTTCCTGGGCTTTCTGTGCAGTATCACCCTCGATTATGCGGCCGGCCTGCCGAGGCGGCGGCAATTCCATGGCAGTCAGCATTACCCTGGCAGCAGCAGCGCCAACCTGCTCAGCAGAGACCTCAATGTCTGCCAGCGTCTTGATGTCCAGAGGTTTTTTCTTTGCTTTCATTATGCCGGGCAGGGAGGCGTAGCGAGGATTCCAGATGGCATGGGCCCCGCCAAAGGTTACCAGTGCCGGCAGTTGCGATTCCATGGTTACTCTGGCCCCTTCAATGGGCCGCACAATTCTAATCTTGCCGTCTGTGAGCTCTGTGGCCACTGCCAGGGCCAGGTGGGGGATGGCCAACAATTCAGCCACCATGATGCCCACCTGGTTTTCATCGTCGTCAACGGCCCGGTGGCCGCAGAAGATCAAATCAAAAGGAATCGTTCGCAAAGCGGCGGCAAGAACCACAGCCTTGCCATAGGCATCACTTCCCTCTGTGGCCGGATCGTCCACCAGCACGCCCTTGTCCGCCCCCATTGCCAGGGCAGTGCGAATTGATTCCACTGCCCGCTGCGGTCCCATGCTGAGAATGGTAACGGTGGCTCCCTGGCTGTCCTTGACTCTGAGGGCAGCTTCCACAGCATACTCGTCATAAGGGTTGATGATCCATTTGATGTCTGTGGAATCAATAGACTTGCCGTCTTCTGCTACTTTAATGATAGTTTCGGTGTCAGGCACCTGTTTCAATAGGACTACAATATCCACCTTCGATCTCCTTTCCTGTTGTCGCCTCGAGCGAAATTATCCCAGCATATCTGTCCGCCTGTAGATGATATGTTCACCTCCTGTCAAATTGTCTGCTTCTCCTTTTTCGGTTCCGTCTGTCTCACGAAACAGACGGGTGCTGCCAGCTGCAGCCATAAGAAAAGGCCTGCTGATGGTTGCAAATTGTCAGCCTTTCCATGCTGTTGCCTCAGCTGTGTCATCTCTGGACTACCAGTCTGCCAGCATACTCAGAAAAGCCTGCGCCAGCTCCTCTATACTGACCTCGGGAGCTCGGAGCAGCCCCTGGATTGCTATACCCTGCACAGCACCAATGAGAGCCATGGCAGCTGCCCGAGCGTTTTTCACTTGTGGATTATGGCTGAGTACCCGCGAGAAGGCCTGGACGAAATCCTCGTAGACTTCCTTGAGGCGTTGCTCCATAGGATGACCGCTGCCAGCGAATTCCGTGGCCAGAGCCGCCAGACAGATGGTTGCCTCAGGCTGTCGGCGAAAGTGCTCGCACATGATTACCACTACTTCCTCGGTGACTTTCAAGGAGCCGCGGCGAGCCTTGTTCAACTGGTCCGAATAGATGCTTATTCCGCGCGCCAGCCAGCTGACCACCTCGTCCAGCAAAGCCTCCTTGGAGCGGAAGTGATGGAACACAGCTCCAGAGGTGAGGTTGACTGCCTGGGCTATGTCCGCAATGGTAGTCTTGTGATAGCCCTGTCTGGTGAACAGTTCGGCCGCAGCAGCAAGAATTTTCTTGTGCGTGGTGCGGGCCTGCACTTCCTTTTTGTTTCGAGGCTTCGCCAGCATACACTAGGTCCGTAACACATAGTATGTAATATGTCAAGACGAAATCTGGACGAGGCAAGAGAGAGTTGTCCTCGAGTGCAATATTGCCTGTAAATTAAAAAATCTTTGCGCAGAACAGTCCTTTTAGGCTACATTATTTATATAACGTGGTAACTTTTTCCAGGCGACATCTATTAAAAGGAGGCTGGAGATGAGCGGAAATCATCCTGAGCAGGTAGTGATTACAACTGTCGTCGATAATTATTTAGACGTATTTGAACCTTCCACGCCATTGATAGAGCGCGCGGTGCCCGGTAAATTGCAGGGCTACTTGCTTGCCGGTCATGGCCTGTCATTCTTGGTTGAAGTGAAGCAGGGGAACCAGACATCTCGACTATTGATGGATACTGGCAATGCTTTCGAGCCTTTCAAGAACAATTTGCTGGCACTGGGGCGCTCTGCCGCGGAAATCGATGCGCTCTTTCTGAGTCACGGTCATCCTGACCATTACGGAGGACTTCTGGGCTTGTTGCAGTGGCGACAAGAACCACTGCCCATTTACTGCCACCCGGATGTGTTCTTTGCCAAACTGCTCGTTACACCCCGGGGGAAAATCGGCCCCTGGCAACTGGACCGACAGCAGGTGGAAGCCAGCGGCGGCCAGACAAAGTGTTCCGCCGAAGTCGAAAAGATCTGGCCTGGAGTATATCTCACAGGAGAGATTCCCAGACGCTCTGAATTCGAAAAACCCTTACCAGGGGCGAAGATTGTCCGCAATGGTCAGGAAGAAGATGACCTGCTCATGGATGAGCAAGCCTTGGTGGTTGATTTGGGAGCAAAAGGCCTGGTAGTGATCTCAGGATGTTCACATCCGGGCATTGCCAATACCATACAATATGCCATAGAAATCACCGGCAACAAGAAAATATATGCAGTGGTAGGCGGGCTGCACCTGGCGCAGGTAAGTGACGAGGTGCTGCAGCAGACCATTGCAGCTCTCAAAGATAGCGGCGCAGAGTTGGTGGTGACCGGGCACTGTACTGGATTTCGACCTAACTGCCAGTTGAGCCGGGAGCTGGGCTCGACCTATGCGGTCAGTTGCGTTGGTTCCCGTATGACGTTTGGCTAACTTGGCTGCGGAGCGAATGAAGAAGATTATCTAGTCGCGGCAAGGCAACTCATTGGCAGCAATCTCTTCAAGGGTTCTGCCGGTGAGTGCTGAGCGGGGAGCAGTTTGCAGGATGTCGCTGTGGGCTGCAGCCTCCTCGTCAGCCATTTTTACCAGAAGCCAGCTTTCCTGTTTGCCTCTTCTGAAGCGGGTAAGAGCATATCCTCCCCGCAGCTTCTTGCCTTGCAGCCAGAAGGTCAGGTGGCCGGCGGCAATAGCCTCGGCCAGGGGTACCAGTCTGCCGTGTTTGTGGGTAAGGTTGCGATAGGTCCCCAGGTCCCAGACCATGACTGTCCCGGCGCCGTATTGATCTTCAGGGATGACTCCCTCGAAAGTAGCGTATTCGAGCGCATGATCTTCAGTGGGTACCGCAAGGCGCTTTTGCTTGGGATCGGTAGATGGACCTTTGGGCAGCGCCCATGATTTCAGAACCCCTTCCACTTCCAACCGAAAGTCATAATGCAGTGTCCTGGCCTGATGCTTCTGGACGACAAAGAGCGGTCTGGGCAAGGCATCCAATGGTTCATGTGTCGAGTTGGTTTTCATTTTCCTGCCGAATGATGAGTCCGAGCTAGAGGTGGTTGCAGTGTAGTCAAGACTGATTTTAACAATACATTCTAACAATTCTCATCCAAAGTAAAGTATGAAGGGGACGCTCTTTAATAATTTAGTTGACAACATAACTAATTGATATTAAATTGCAATATGCCTAGAACAGCACGAATTGATGTTCCAGGGCTTCTACATCATGTAATTATTCGTGGTATAGAGCGCCGGGAAATATTCCGCAAAGACAGAGACCGGGAAGATTTTATCCAAAGGCTCGAGGTGCTCTGCCCTGAGACCAAGACGAGCTGTTATGCGTGGGCTTTTCTGTCTAATCATGCCCACTTTCTTTTTCGCACTGGAACGGTTCCACTGGCCACACTCATGAGGAGGCTTCTCACTGGCTATGTGATTGGCTTTAACCGTCGTCATGGACGTCATGGCCAGTTGTTTCAGAACCGCTACAAGTCCATTGTCTGCCAGGAAGACGCTTATCTTCTCGAACTAGTACGGTATCTCCACTTGAATCCTGTTAGGGCAGGCATTGTAAAAACCCTTGATGAATTAAAAAACTACAGATATAGCGGCCATAGTTCTCTCATGGGCGAGATCGAAAGGCAGTGGCAGGACAACGATTATGTTCTCGGCTATTTTGCAAGAAAGAAGACGCAAGCAAGAATAGAATATGAATCCTACGTTGAACAAGGCTTCAGACAGGGCCGCAGAAAAGAACTGACAGGTGGCGGATTGATAAGGAGTCTTGGTGGTTGGACTGAAGAGCGGAAGATGTTGAAAGATCGTGATCATGTGATGAGCGATGAGCGAATTCTGGGCGATCCGGATTTTGTCGATGCAGTTATCTCACAATCTGAAGAACAATATGAGCGGAGGTATGAACTCAGAAGGCGAGGATACGACCTGAATCGTCTTGCCGAAAGGGTTGCAGAAGTCCTGGATATGGAACCGCATGAAGTTTTTTCGAGAGGACGGCAGGTGCAAAAAGTAAAGGCAAGGAGTCTGCTCTGTTTTTGGGCCGCACGAGAGCTGGGAATCTCGCATACAGAGTTGGCCAGGAAGTTGACCATGAGTCTTGCCGGTATTGGTTTTTCGGTGCAAAGGGGGGAGGCAATAGCCAGAGATGGCAACTATGAACTGCTAGATTAAGTTATTAAATTATTAAAGAGCGTCCCCCTACTAGCCATTTTAGGAGGAGGGCATGCGAAAAAAATCATTGATTGGCGGGATTTTCATATTGTTTGTTTTGTCCTATTCTCTTGCTGGTGTCGCCTGTGCCGCGCAATGGGCAAAGGCATACGGTTATGGAAATTATACTGATGAGACAGCCTATTCAGTACAGCAGACCATTGATGGCGGTTTTATTGTAGCAGGGCTCAAGAAGACTTCCGGATCAAGTTCTTACCGTTACTGGATCGTAAAACTGACAGCAGAAGGCGTCATAGAGTGGGAAAAAGACTACATTAAGGGGGCCAATGTGCCTTTCAATATTGAACTGATTGACAGAGATGGAGATGGCAAGAAGGACGACGGTTACATTTTTGCGGGAGTCTCTGATTTCTTTGGAGATTTTGGCTGGACCGACTTGTGGCTCGTCAGACTCGGCCTGACTGGGGATATAAAGTCCCAGGGCTACACTGGTGACGAGGGAGTGGACCAGGGGAGGTTCATTCAACAGACCTCTGATAGAAAATATATAATTGTGGGGAATACCAAGTCATTTGATGTTGACGAAATTGATATCTGGGTATACAGACTTGATCCTGACTCTGGTACCAGCTGGCAGGAAACAATTGGCGGAGCACAGGAAGATAAGGCAGTGTCGGTGAGAGAAACTTCTGACAAAGGTTATATAATTGCCGCGCAGAGCAACTCTTTTGGCTCGAGCAGCCTGGATTGGGATTACTGGATAATAAAACTCAATCAGGACGGAAATGTGCAATGGCACAAAACTTACGGTGGCGACAAAACAGAGTATGTCAGTTCCATACAGCAGACGGCTGATGGAGGTTACATAGTAGCGGGTTATAGTTCTTCATTTACGACCAGTTTTAATGGTTGGATCATAAAACTTGACGCCCAGGGCGCTATCCAATGGCAGAAGGTCTATACGGGGGCGTATAGGGCCTATTCAATAGATCAGACCTCTGATGGCGGATACATCGTGGCGGGAACCTCCACTGATATGGACGCATTGATTATGAAGCTCTACTCTGATGGCACAATCGAGTGGCAGAAGACCTATGGGGGCAGCTCTCATGAAGAGGCGCATGCAATCCAGCAGACAGGTGATGGGGGTTACATAGCGGCCGGCTATACTGAGTCCTTCGGTGAGGGTGGGGGAACATCCTCTCCGAATTTCTGGGTCCTGAAGATTGACCACAATGGTGAGATTCCAGACTGTTCTGCCATGGGTACGCCCGGTGTAACCGCAAGTGATACGTCAATAACCCCTGGCACCCCGACAGAGATAAATGTACAGTCAGTGGCAACTGAGTGGCGGGATACCAGTATAACTCCGGCGGATACCGAGGTGGCAGCCAGTGAGGTCTGTTATCATAAGGGGCAAACAACGGGTTTTCTTCCAGCAGTCAATATGCTTCTTGCGGATTAAAGTGCTGAATGACCACAGGGACGCTCTCCGATAATTTATGTACAGTTTAACTGGTTGATATTACAGAAGTAATATTCCAAGAACGGCACGATTGCTTGCCATATTATTGAAGAGGCGTCCCTCTTTTCTCTTTCCTGAAGGCGGCTCTTTGTTCTCTTGGAGCCGTCTTTGGTTTTTCAGGTCTTCCCGGCTGAACGCTCGCCGCATAGAAGGCTTTTGCTTGAAGTTTTACCATGGTTGGGGTAGGTGAGCTAGTGCAAGATCAGGGAAGAGAGGATTCTCTAATGAAGGTAGTCAAGATCGGCGGCTCGAGCCTGAAGGACAGCGGCAATATTGCCCATATCCTCGATCTCATTGGCAAGCGGGGTCGGGGCCACATTTTTGTGCTATCCGCCCTGAATGGTGTGACTGACATGCTCCTTGCCTCCATGAGCGACGCTTTGCAGAATGAAGGGAATATTCCAGGCATTCTCGGCAGACTGCAAGAAAAGCACTGGAGGTTGGCTCAACAACTGGCCCCGGGAAAGGAGAGAATAAGAAAGATCCAGCGCCTCATGAGGCCCTGCTTTGAGGAACTGGAGCGCTTCTACTACGGACTGAATTTCACCCGGGAGATTACGCCGAGACTGCGAGACGTGATCAGCAGCTATGGAGAACAACTGGCTGTGCAGCTGCTCTTCGGCCTTCTCGGCAGCAGAGGCGTGGAAGTGAGCTACCGTCTGTCGCAGCATATTGGTCTGATTACTGACGGCAAATTCGGTGATTCCACGGTGAAGCTCAAACAGACGGCGGCAAATCTGCAGGACCATTTGCTGCCCCTGGTGGCTAAGGGAAGAATTGTCCTGCTTCCTGGATTCTACGGCATAAGTGAAGACGGTGACATTACCACTTTTGGACGAGGTGGCAGTGATTACGCGGCGGCTGCCATCGCAGTGGCCCTGGGAGCGGACATTCTGGAGATCTGGAAAGATGTTCCAGGGTTCATGAGTTCTGATCCCAAAATTGTGCCGGAAGCGCAGCTCATTCCGGCGCTGTCCTACGAGGAAGCTGCGGAGCTGTCCTATTTCGGCGCCAGGATTCTCCATCCTCGCACTGTGGAGCCTCTGAGAAGATCTGGCCTGGAGATCGTCATCAAGAGCACCATGGACCCTGATGGCCCGGGCAGCGTCATCAAGGCGAGAAGCCCTCGCCCTAAACATGTGATCAAGAGCGTGGCCTATAATGCGCAGGTGGGTATTATCAAGGTTCACGCCTCCGGAGTGGGCGCTAGACCTGGAATCCTGGCCAGGGTTGCCGCCAGGATGACGGAGAGAGGCATCAACATCAAATCAGTGGTGACCTCCCAGACAAGCATTACCCTGCTGTTGGCGAGCGACGATCTGGAAGCTGGCTACCGCGCTTTGCAGACGCTGCGCCCCAGGCCTTATCGACGCCTGGAAAAAAACGATGATGTGGCCCTGGTGGGCATTGTGGGCGAGGGACTGGCCAGACGCAAGGGCATTGCGGCCAGGTGCTTCGAGGCGGTGGCCAACTGTGGCGTAAATGTGGAGATGATCTCTTTTGGTCCATCAAGGGTTGCCCTCTACTTTCTGGTGCGCGCCAGGGACCTGCACAAGACAGTGGCCGCCATTCACAGCAGTTTTTTTTCAATTCCCAGATGCTTCTAAACCACCCTTGTTCCGCCTTGTTCTACCGAGTTAGCTTTATGGGCGATGCCACCCTGTTGCGGTTGTCAGCAAGAAAAAAGGTAACATTCATCTCACCAGGGCGACTAACTGAAAATTGGCAGATACGGCTTCCATAGAATGGCGGCCAGGAGACCCAGGCGATCTCTGCTTGCTGAAGAACCTGCCAAATGGGGAGGCTAGAATGGCAAAATTCGATTTCGATATAGGCATAATCGGCGGCGGGGCAGCTGGTCTGACTGTAACTGCTGGGGCGGCACAGCTGGGCGCCAGGACACTTCTGCTGGAGCGGGAGGAGCACCTGGGCGGCGACTGCCTGCACTATGGCTGTGTTCCAAGCAAGACCCTGATCCGGACTGCGCAAATCTATCATGCCATAAGAAGAGCCCCGGAATTTGGTTTGCCCAAGGTAGAGGTCCCTCGGGTAAACTTCAGGGATGTGGCCGCCAGAATTCAACAGGTGATTGCCGCCGTGCAGCAGCATGACTCTCGCGAGAGATTCTGCCAGCTCGGGGCAAGAGTTGAAATTGGCAGGGCCAGGTTTACTGACGAACACACCGTGCAGGTAGATGGCAAAAAGTACACGGCGAAGACCTGGGTGATTGCCACAGGTTCATCTCCAGCCAGGCCGCCAATTGATGGTCTGCAAAGCACGCCATTTATCACTAACCGAGAAATTTTCTCGCTCGAGCAACTGCCAGAGTCGCTGCTGATCGTGGGTGGCGGGCCCATTGCCATTGAGATGGCCCAGGCTTTCAGCCGTCTGGGCAGCACGGTAACGGTTGTGCAGAGAAGCGGCCAGATCCTGACCAGAGAAGACAGAGATCTGGCTGATGAGGTGATGCAGATTCTTGGCCAGGAGGGAGTGAGGTTTTATCTGGATTCCACTGTACTTGGCGTCAGAAATGCTGGCAACAGACGGCAGCTGACCATAAGAGACAATCGCAACGAGGAAGTCGAGCTCTACGGGGACACCATTCTGGTTGCCACCGGCAGGCAGGCCAATGTTGCTGGCCTAGACCTGAAGGGACTCGGCATAGAATTCACACACCAGGGGATCACGGTGGACAGGCGACTGCGCACGACGCACAAGCATATCTATGCGGCAGGCGATGTCACAGGCCGCTACCAGTTCACCCACGCTGCCGGCTACGAGGGCGGCATAGTGGTGAGCAACGCCATTTTCAGATTGCCCCGGAAGGTAAACTATACTCTTCTTCCCTGGTGCACCTATACGGACCCAGAACTTGCCAGCATGGGTATGAATGAGAAGGCGGCTGCTGCGGCAGGGGTCAAGTACTCCCTGTGGGTGGAGGAATTCAGGAACAATGACCGCAGCCTGGCAGAGGGAGAGACCAGGGGGAAGATCAAACTCGTTCTCGACGAAAAGGAAAAGCCAATAGGGGTGCAGATCCTGGGGCCGCAGGCAGGTGAACTGCTCAGCGAGTGGGTGGCCGCTCTGCACGGCAAGGTAAAGCTTGCTACGCTCGCTGCAGCAATGCATCCGTATCCCACCCTGGCTGAGATCAACAAGAAGGTTGCGGCAGCTTTTTTCAGTACCAAGATATTCTCCGACCGGGTGAAAAAGGGTTTGCAATTCTTTTTCAGCCTCAAGGGGAGAGCATGCGGCGACACGGTGGCTTGTGAAAAGTGATCTGAAGACTGGCAGCAAGAGAGGTGAGAATCATGCAGACTTACTATCATCCAGGAGACCTGTCCAAGTTTGAAGAAGTTGGCGAGGAAGCGCCGGAGCTGGCAAAGAAGTTTTTTGACTACTATGCAGCGGTATTTGCTGAGGGCGAGCTCAGTGAAAGGGAGAAGGCTCTCATTGCCCTGGCGGTTGCCCACACTATTCAATGTCCATATTGTATCGACGCATACACTCAGGCCTGTCTAGAGAAGGGCTCCAATTTGAGCGAGATGACGGAAGCGGTGCACGTGGCAGTGGCGATCCGCGGTGGAGCCTCCCTGGTCCATGGGGTGCAGATGCGCAATATCGCCGGAAAAATCACCATGTAGTGTGCAAGAGGGGATTGCTGTTATGGCTGGCGAAGGCATGCTGCGGACAATGACCGATGTGTGGGGAAGAGGGCGATCATACCCGGCGCCTTTCCTGCAGACTCTGGCCCGTCATGGGCTGCAACTGCTGCGGGCAGAAACGAGCATTCTGCAGGTGAATGTGGGACTGCTCTGCAACCAGGCGTGTCGCCACTGTCATCTGGAAGCGGGACCTGATCGCACTGAGGTGATGGACCGGGCAACGGCAAACGAGATAGTGGCCTATGCCGGGCGTGCTGGATTCCGGGTCGTTGACATTACAGGAGGAGCAGTGGAGCTCAACCCGCACATAGTGCCCTTTATAGGAGAACTTGCCAGAGTCGTCCCCAGGATCATGCTGCGCTCCAATCTCACTGCACTTGCCGATGGCAGCAGAGAGCATCTCATGCAGGTTTGCCAGGAGCACCGGGTGGCGATTGTCGCCTCGTTTCCTGCAGTTCACCAGGCCCAGACAGAAGCACAACGCGGCAAAGGTGTGTTCAAGAAGTCCATCGAAGTCCTGCAAAGATTGAACGCCATGGGATACGGACAACCTGATTCAGGTCTGGAGCTCGATCTGGTCTCCAATCCGGTCGGTGCTTTTCTGCCAGGATCTCAGAAAGAAGTGGAAGCAAGGTTTCGCCAGCTCCTGGCTCGCAAATGGGGAATCGTTTTCAACAAGCTGTTTTCCTTTGCCAATGTTCCCCTGGGACGCTACCGCCAGTGGCTTGAGCGATCCGGGAACCTGGAGAGCTATCTGGCAAAGCTGGTAAACAGCTTCAATCCTTGTGCTGTAGATGGACTGATGTGCCGGACCCTGGTCTCCGTGTCCTGGCAGGGATATCTTTACGATTGTGATTTCAATCTTGCCAGGGGTATATACCTTGGGGGCAAGAGAGTCCACGTGTCAGAGCTGCAGCAGCCACCTCCGGCTGGCAGTCCTATTGCTGTCTCTGATCATTGCTATACCTGCACGGCTGGTTCAGGATTTACCTGAGGCGGTGCCATTGAAACCTAGGTGGGGTTTTCACAAGGAGCAGCTTTGATACAGGAAGCCATAGCAAAACCTCAGTCAAGCCGCAGGCGGGCAATCCTGAAGGTGTCCTTTCTGGCTCTCTTCATAGTTACTGCTCTCATTATCGTGCGGTTCACGTCCATAAGGGATTATCTCACGGCTGACTCTCTGCAGTATTTCCTTGACAGGACGGGTTTCTGGGCCCCGGTCGCCTTCATTATTGTCTATGCGGTGGGCGTCTGCCTCTTTGTTCCTGGTACAGTGCTCACTGGACTGGGAGCGGCAATTTTTGGGCCATACTGGGGCTTCCTTTATGTGTGGCTCGGTGCAATGGCCGGGGCTACAATGGCCTTTTTCATAAGCTGGAGCCTCGGCAGGGAGTTTGCCTCTTCCCTGGCCGGCAACAGGCTGAGGAAATACGATGAGGCCATTGAACGCAACGGCTTTGCCACGGTGCTCTACCTGCGGCTGGTCTATTTCCCCTTTACCCCGATGAATTTTGGCATGGGGCTGACAAGGGTGCGATTCTGGGACTACTTCTTCGGTACTGGCCTGGGAATCGTGGTGGGCACCTTTATTTTCACCTTTTTCATTGGCAACTTGAGGGAGATCTGGGCCCGGGGTGACTGGAGCGCGCTGTTTTCGGTAAAGATCTTCTTTTCAGTGGCGCTGTTCATTTTTTCCTTTTTCATCCCAAAGATCATCAAAAGAATAAAAAAAGAAGACAAGCAGATTACCTCTTGAGGTGGCTCTGCTCATCTGCGCCAGCCTGCAGCTGCACAGGAAGTAACCATGAATTGGCAACAGGGCAGTCAGGCCTGCTGGAGCTGCAGGTGCTCGGGGTCGACTTGCGAGTACAGTAGGCAGCAACGCTGAAGGTCATTTGCTTGCCGAGGAAGCCCTATTATTGCCGTTATGGGTCAGAACTTTCCTGAGAAAGGGCTGCCAGAGAACGGTTTCATATAACCGAAACAGCGATGGGCAGCAGCCGTCAAACTTGCACCACAGATTAAGGGGGTGCAGGAAGTGTTGCAGTCTCGTTCTCATAGGGGATGCTCCCAGTTTTACAGAGAGCAGTGCAGGAGCAGTGCCACATTGGGTAAAATGTGCAACCATATGTGATTATTGAGTTTATTGTCATAGAAGCAACAGGAAGCTCGCTAGAGACAAGGGCAGGATTGGCCTTTTGACCTAATGAATTTGGCCAAAAGGTCAGCTGGAGTCAGTGCAGAATCTGGCTGAGAAAGAGCTTGGTTCTTTCATGCTGCGGGTGGTGAAAGAATTCTTCGGGAGTGTTTTCTTCCAGAATCTGGCCAAAATCCATAAACAGCACTCTGTGGGCAGCGCTCTTGGCAAAACCCATCTCGTGGGAGACCACTATCATGGTCATGCCCTCTCTGGCCAGATCGATCATTACGTCCAGGACCTCTTTTATCATTTCTGGATCAAGGGCAGATGTGGGCTCATCAAAGAGCATGATCTTGGGTTTCATGCACAGGCTGCGAGCAATGGCCACGCGCTGCTGCTGTCCTCCGGAGAGCTGTCCGGGATATTTGTGGGCCTGGTCCGCAATGTGTACCTTTTCAAGAAAGTACATGGCTGTTTCTTCAGCCTCGGCCTTGGGCACCTTGCGCACCCATATGGGCCCGAGGGTCAGGTTCTCCAGGATGGTGAGGTGGGGAAAGAGGTTGAAATGTTGGAAGACCATGCCCACTTCTTCTCGTATCTTTTCAATATTTTTCAAATCGTTGGTCAGTTCAGTGCCGTCGACAATGATACGGCCGCGCTGGTGTTCCTCCAGCCGGTTGATGCAGCGAATCAGGGTAGACTTGCCGGAGCCGGAAGGACCGCAAATAATTACCCGCTCACCCCTGTGCACAGTGAGATTGATGTCCTTCAGTACGTGAAAATCACCGAACCACTTGTGCATGCGAATGATCTGCACCATTGGTACTGGAGCAGCCTGCTTTTCCTTCACCTCTTCGTTCATCCAAGTCTCTTTTCTTGCCTATTGGTTACTCAGAGCATGGTTCTGAGTGTACAGGAATCTCAGTGCTATTATAGCCCGACTACCTCCCGGCTGAGAGCTCTCTTTCCAACTGCCTGCTGTAGTTGGACATCGAGAAGCAGCCCGCAAAGTAAATGATGGCCACAAATATATAAGCTTCCACGCTAAAGCCCATCCAGCGAGGATCAGATAGAGTTGCCTGGGTTGTCTTGAGCAGGTCGTAGAGGGCAATAATGACCACCAGGGAAGTGTCCTTGAAGGCAGAGATGAGGATTCCCACAGTGGGAGGGATGACGATCTTCAAAGCCTGCGGCAAGACAACCAGCCTCATTGTCTGGTAGTAATTGAGCCCAATAGATTCAGCTGCCTCGTACTGACCCCGTGGTATCGCCTGGAGCCCACCTCTGACGACCTCGGCAATATAGGCTGCGGTAAAGAGAATTATGGCAACCTGCGCCCGGAGAATCTTGTTGATGGTGATGCCCTCGGGCAGAAACAAGGGAAATATTATGGATGCCATAAAGAGGAGGCTGATGAGCGGCACACCTCGAATTGTCTCAATGTAGACAATGCAGAGACATTTGATCGCCGGCATCTTTGACTGGCGGCCAAGAGCGAGGAGCACGCCAAGTGGATAGGCCAGGGAGAGCCCAAACACCGAAAGCAGCAGGGTAAGAGGCAGGCCGCTCCATTTGGTGCTTTCGACCTTGGCGAGGCCAAAGACGCCGCCACTCATCAATACACCCATGAGGACCAGGCCAATGAGCCAGCTATAGGTCAGAGGCTTTTTCCAGTAGCGCCGGTTTCTGCTGACCACCAGGAGAAGAATCAAGATCAACATGGCCAGCAGCGGCCGCCATTGCAAGTCGTGAGGATAGAAGCCGAAAAGAATGAACCGTATATTCTTGGTTATCACTGACCAGCAGGCGCCGCTGGCTGCATGACATTGGGCTCCAGTGGTATTCCAGCAGCTGTCGACAAAGGCCCAGCGTATGAAAGGCGGCACGATCTTCCAAAAGGAGTAGATAGTGACAATGGTGAGCAGAGAATTGAACGGCGAGCTGAAAAGATTGGCTCGCAGCCAGCCGATCACACCAATCTTGGTAACTGGTGGCTTTATGTCTTCGACAGCATGAGAAGTAGGCATGATTTTATTATCTTTCAACTAAAGCAGCCTTCCTGTTGTACCAGTTCATGAATGCTGAGGTGGAGAGACTGAAAAAGAGATAGACGATCATGATCAGGGCGACACCTTCAATGGCCTGCCCCGTCTGATTGATGGTGGTATTAGCCACCGAGACAAAGTCGGGAAAGCCAATAGCTACTGCAAGCGTACTGTTTTTGGTCAGATTAAGCATCTGGCTGGTAAGGGGTGGAATGATCACCCTGAGCGCCTGCGGCAAAACCACCAGCCTGAGCACCTGGGCTGGCTTCAAGCCTAGAGACATGGCAGCCTCCACCTGTCCCTTGCTTATTGCCTGAATCCCAGCGCGAACAATCTCTGCTACAAAAGCGGCAGTGTAAAGAACCAAACCCAGGAGCAGAGCAGCAAACTCGGGGCTGAGCGTTATGCCCCCCTGAAAATTGAAGCCCACCAGGGCGGGAATATCCATTTTCAGAGGAGCTCCCTGCAGCAGCCAGACTGCGAGAGGAAATAGTATTAGCATGGCAATCGACACGGTGAGGTGGGGAAACTGCTGCCCGGTTTTTTCCTGACGCTTTCTTGCCCAGCGGCGGAGCAGCCAGGCCAGGACATATGCCAGCAAAAAAGCTAGAATCATGTAACTGTATGCTGGATCTGGCTCTAGAGTTGGGAACACCAGACCGCGATTGGTGAGATACACACCTTTAAATGGGCTCAAGGCGTTGCGGGGCGAGGGAAGATTTTCGTAAAAAACAGCGTACCAGAAAAAGAGGTGGAGCAATACGGGGATGTCCTGCATGGTTTCGATGTAAACGCCTGCCAGTTTGGCAATGAGCCAGTTGCTGGAGAGGCGGGCAATACCTATGATGCTGCCAAGCAGTATTGTTAAAATGATGCCGATGAAGGAGACCTTGACAGTATTTATCACACCTACAAGCAGAGCCCGGGCATAGGTGTCAGCTGCTGAGTAGGAAATCATGGACTCGCCGATCTCGAAGGAAGCTTGTTTCTTCAAGAAGCCAAAGCCTGTGGCAATGGCCTGTCTCTGCAGGTTGGCCACAGTATTGGAAAAGAGGTAGTAGCCCAGCAAGCCCACCATGCCCAGGACAGCACACTGATAGAGGATTGCCCGCTTGCTGGGGTCGCGCAGGAAAGGAATACGCTCTCCTGCGGCAGCTGGTGGCGAGGATGCAGTGTTTTGTGCCATGCCTCTGTGCCAATAGAATAGCAGAGGTCGGCTCTCAGCTCCCCAGACCTTTCTATTTCATGAATCACGCCCGGGCCGTGATTCATGAAACACTCGGGCTACTCTCTAGGGGAGCCGATGACCGACCATCTCTTGATTCGCATGCCGAGTCCCTCGAGGACGCGGCGCAGCTATTACCTGAATGGAGCGGCATACATGAGACCACCTCTGGTCCACAGGTCATTGAGGCCTCGTTTGAGGCCCAGCGGAGTGTTTACACCCACGTTGCGCTCGAAGATCTCGCCATAATTTCCCACCTGTTTGACAATGTTATAGGCCCATTTGTCACTGAGGCCGAGATCTTTTCCCAGACCTGGAATGACACCGAGGAAACGCTGGACTTTGGGATTCTTGCTCTTCAACATCTGGTCCACATTCTTGGAAGTGATGCCGAGCTCCTCTGCCTGAATGAGAGCCATCACAGTAAAGTTGACAATGTCGTACCATTGATCGTCGCCGTGCCGCACCACCGGGGCCAGAGGCTCTTTGGAGATGATCTCCGGAAGCAAGACGTAATCAGCAGGGTTCGGGGCAGTGGCCCTGTGGGCAGCCAGCTGTGAAGAGTCCGAGGTCAGACAATCGCAGCGTCCAGCGAAAAAGGCCTTGGACAGCTCTGCCGTCTGTTCGATCACCACGGGCTTCCACTTCAGGCCGTTGGCCCTGAAAAAGTCTGCAGCATTGAGTTCGGTGGTGGTTCCGGGCAGGACGCATACAGTGGCGCCGCCGAGCTCTTTGGCGCTCTTCAAGCCGAGTTTCTTAGGCACCAGGAATCCCTGGCCATCGTAAAAGTTCACATGAGCGAAATTGAGGCCGTTTACTGTTTCGCGTGTCAAAGTCTGGGTGGTATTACGGCAAAGCACATCGATTTCTTTGGATTGCAGGGCAGGCAAACGCTGCACTGCAGTCAGGGGTACGTACTTGATCTTGTTTGCATCGCCAAAAACTGCCACGGCAATCGCCCGGGCAGTATCCACGTCGAGACCTCGCCACACACCCTTCTCATCGGGCATACTGAAGCCGAATACTCCACCGTTGACCCCGGCAATGAGGTATCCTCTCGCCTTTACCGCATCCAGAGTCTCACCTGCCTGAGCCATGGTTGCAGTGAAGACAAGGGCGACAGCCACCAACAATACAGCCAATTTTGCTAGTTTCATAGGTTCCTCCTCTCTTCTCCAGGTTAATTGTCAGGGATTACTCGCAAGCAATCCGCCACAATGTCGAGGCAGAAAGCCTCTGGCATTAGTTGCCCTCGTAGATCCTGTCTTTTCTAAAGCAAGGCAAGGTTCCTTGGCTTTCATTGGTGCTGGCGGGTTGTCCTGATTTCTTTCCCAGTCAGATGCCTGACATGGAAGAAGACTAACTCCGTAAAGGTGTCAACAGCTGCCTGGTGATGTTTCTCTGGTTCAGCCGCATGGTTGCCGACCAACCTGGGCAGAAATCTACTATATTTGCCTGCCACTGTCAATGTGGGCACGGTTGCAAGGCTCGGCTCACTATTCCACGATGTGGTGCGCACTGCAGGCGGTTTTCCTGTTGGTCAAAAAGAGGCCGCTGCTCACCAGCACCAGACCGAGCAGCAGAGAAAGATCGATTGTCTCTTTGAGCAGCAGCCAGGCGAGAAGAACTGCGCTTACAGGGACAATATTTATAAAGACGGCGGCCCGCGAGGCGCCGATCATCTGAATGCCTTCATAGTACCACCAGAATCCAAGTGCTGAGCCAAAAAAGCCCAGATAGAAGATGCTCATCCAGGCCTGCAAGGAGCAGTGAGTAACAGTGTAGGAAAGGTTTTCCAACAAGGCTGGATAACTAAGGGCGACAGCGCCAATCAGACAGGAATAGGTAACAGCAATCATTGGCGCCAGGTTCTTCATAATGACCTTGCCAACAAGTGAGTATGCCGTCCAGCTGAAGACACAGCCTATGATATAGACCTCTCCCCAACCCATAGAGCCCCTGAAGATTTCCAGCGGGTTCCCCCGAGAGATCACCACCACAGCACCCAACACACAAAAGAGGATGCCGAAGAGCGTCGACACATAGAGTTTTTCTTTGAAAAAAAATGCAGAGCAAAGAGCAATGAGTACGGGGTTGCTGGCGATTATCAGGGATGCCCTGCTGGCAGTAACAGTCTTGAGTCCAGAGAAGAACAGAGCATTGTAGCTGAAAACCCCGGTGAGGCCCAGGAGCACGGCGAGGAGCAGCTCCCTTCTTTTTAATAAGGGGAGTCTGCCTTCGTGCCTGCTTACCAGAAGGCACAGAAATATTGAGGCCAACAGGAAGCGAAGAAAGGCTGCTGAAAAGGGTCCCATTTCCTGAGCAAGCACCCTGCCGGCTACAAATGTGCCCCCCCAGAAAATAGCAGTCAGAACCAGTTTTATGTAAACGAGCATGAAGCACTCGCTGAGGAGTGTCGGCGTATGACAGCCGCTGTGCAGATTGGCGCCAGGTACTCGACAGTCGAATTTGAGCAAGATAGATTACTGTCAGACGCCGGTCACTTCCCGAGCCAAACATGCAAGATGCAAAGACCCATTGGGGCAGCTCACTGTCATGGACGCTCTGCGTGCACGGAGACTATCTGCCGGCGCCAATCCCTCTGCAGGCAATGTAGACTATTGCAGTGCCGTCTGGTAGGCAATTGAAAATGTGCCTATTTTTTCGGAATACAATCCTCCCGGAAAAGGCAATTATCCTGGTCACAGAAATCAACTGCTGTGCCGAAACAGTCAAAATTTCCCTCAGCCTTTTGAATCGACTTGATCAGTTCCGCTTTGCGCAGTTTGCGGGGTTTGAGGCCAAGGCGTTGCGCCATGACACGCAGCTCTTTCACTGTCATTGTTCACTCCTTCTATATGGTGCATCTTTTTGTCAACTGTGGCTGCGACATACTACTGCTTCCCTGCAAACTGTCAAGAGATTTTCAGGAGCCTGCCCTATTTTGCTGTGCAGCAGATGGGCGAATTCTATGCAAATGACTGAGCTTGAAAAGGCCGCGCCAGGGAGGGCTGATGCTAGATGTAGTCGACGAGCTCTTTGCGAACCGCATAGCGGACCAGTTCGGCGGTGTTCTTGCAGCCGAGTTTAGTGCGAATGTTAGTTCTATGAGTATCAACCGTCCTCAGACTTATGTTGAGAATTTCGCTGATTTCCTTCCTGCTCCTGCCCTCGGCGATTAATTTGAGCACTTTCTTTTCGCGTTTGGAAAGTCCTGGCAGGGATCGCCTGCGCGAATTGAGGTAGCGCCTTATCTGCTGTTCACTCAAGGTGGGGCTTATGAATTGTTCGCCCTTCTGTACTGCTTCAAGAGCAGTAAAGAGGCATTGCGCGTCTGTATCTTTTACCAGGTAGCCTGCTCCACCGGCGGCGAAGAAATGGGCGGCAAACGCCTCCTCCTTATGCATAGTAAGGGCGATGATGCGTATGTCTTCGAATTCACTTCGAAGTCGGCGAGTGGCTTCTATGCCGTTCATATCCGGCATTGACAGGTCCAGTATTACGATGTCGGGGCAACACTCCCTGATTTGCTCGAGAGCCTCCAGGCAGCTGTCCGACCGACCCACAACCACGTATTGAGGCCGGGTTTCCAGGAGCACCTGCAGGGCCTCGGTAAAAATGCCATGGTCGTCAACGAGAAAAACAGATGTACGGTTCATGCGGTGCCTGTTCTCCTCATGCGTGCCGCGATACTTTGTTGGCCTTGTGGCGTCTAACAATGGAACGGCGCTTGATGCCAAGAGCGCTGCTTGCCTCCAGACGTTGGAAGAACAATGGCTAGGGCGAGGGGCAAAACAGGAGATTTTACCCCTTGAAAATCAGTCTGGTCAGAAAGAAAGTTGCCAGCATTGCTTACTGCCGGCCAGCTGCGAGAAAAGCACCCTGTCAGGCAAACTTGGCGCAGACACCCTTGCCGTAGTCTTGACAGGCACGGATGCCTTCCATGTCCTCCACAAGATGCTCCTTGAGATTGAAGGAGCCGAGACTGGACATGTTCATCTTGAAGACATATTCCATGGTGTCGAAGATGAGGCTCGGGGCGTCACCACTATGAGTGTACGATCCGAAAGCTCCCCCCGCCTTTCCCTGTAGACCTGCTTTCTGGGCCAGGAAAAGAAAAGTTTTCATACCGTTGGTCATGTCACGGTGGTAGGTAGGACAGCCGAAGATGTAAGCGTCATAGCCTTGCAGTTCCTTGTCGCTCTTGATTTCGGATATCTTCTTGAGTTCTGCTTCATGGCCGCTCATGCGCACGCCTTCTGCAATGTGTTCTGCCATTTTCTTTGTGTGGCCTGTTCTGCTGTCATAAGCAATTAACACCTTTTTCATAAAAAACCTCCTCTGCATCAAGTTGAACTGGAATGTACGCTCGCCTCTAACATGGTCACAAAAAAATCATTTTATAAAAGTAACAGTGATTGGTGCAAATCCTCCATTTTCTAGAGAAATGATCACCATCTTGGGAGCCACCCTCAGCAACCCTCAAACCATTCTTGCTTTCATATGTCTTCTCAGCCCAACAGGTTGAAAGATCTTGTCAGTAATGACTCGACAGCCGCCTTCGCTTCGGCAACCGTCTGTACCAGAGCAATCGCACAATCTATGTTGAAGATGGCGTCTGGGATACTCGATCCGGCGGGTGCCATAGCTCCCGTCAGCATCATAGTCCCACCCACAATTCCTGGAGAGCCTTGGCGGTTTCTATTATAGTGTCTCTGCCATAAGTGACAAGGATTTTCTTCCCGGCAATCTTCTCGGCGGTATCACCAATCAGCAAAGTCAACCACAGGCTGTTATTCTGGAGAATGGCTGCCACCATGTGCTTCTGAGCGTCTGTTGTCACTTGCAGAATTCTTCCTGCCTGCGGCGCACATGCCTGATAGTCGCTGTTGACGTCCAGGCAGACTTCAGCGCTTGTACTGTACCAGGTGAAGATCCTGATTTTCTTAGAACCACTGCCTTGAAACAGCGGCGCTCAAAGTTCCAGAGACTCTCCAGGTTTCAGGACGGTGGTCTTTATGGAAGTCTCCTGTTCGACTCGCTCTTTCCAGGCTACGGGGTCCTGTCTGATCATTTCAAAGGTGTCGTAATGGATGGGCAGCACCTGTTTGGGCTGAATCAGCTTGACGGCACGCAGGGCGTCCTCGGGACCCATGGTAAAGTTGTCCCCAATAGGCAAGACAGCCAGGTCAATACCCTCTTCACCTATAAGTTTCATGTCGTAGAACAGACCGGTGTCACAGGCGTGATAGATTTTCTTGCCTTCCACATAAAAGAGAAAACCGCAAGGATTTCCTCCATAGGAGCCGTCTGGAAGAGCGGAGCCATGCTGAGCAATAGTCAGTTTCAGACGGCCCCATGGGTAGTCAAAAGCGCCACCAATGTGTTGCGGATGGACATTATCGACACCCTGCTTGAGCAGCCAATCGTGAATCTCGAAATTGGCAACTACCTTGGCGCCAGTGCGCTTGGCAATTTGAATAGTGTCACCCAGATGGTCGCCGTGACCGTGGGAGACAAAGATGTAATCCGCAGGGATTTGCTCGGGATCCACAGGCGCCAGGGGATTGCCGCTGATGAAAGGGTCAACCAGGAGACTGGTACCATTGGTTTCAATCAGGAGACAGGCGTGGCTATACCAGGTAACCTTGATGCTCATAGGAACCTCCTTGTTGGATGTTGACATACCTTCTGTCAGATGAACCAAGAGAGTCTTATGCTACACACCTTAAACACTACAGGGCCAAATGGCAACAAACTGGCGCAACCCGGCTCTGGGCTTGAGGGCTCTGCTTCCCCAGGAAATGACGCTCAGCCTAGAAAGTAACCTTGGGTGCCTTTGCAGCTCCGGCCTCCGCTTCGAAAAGAGGCATGCGGGAGAAGCCGAACATTGAAGCAAACAAGTTCGTGGGAAATCTCCTGATGGCTGTATTGTATTCCTGCACTGCCAGATTGTAGCGTCTGCGTTCCACACTGATTCGATTTTCGGTGCCTTCCAGTTGATCCTGCAAACGCAGGAAGTTCTGGTTAGACTTCAACTCGGGATAACGCTCCACCACTACCATCAGGCGTGAAAGCAGTGCATCTATGCCCCGGGCTGCCTTCTGGGCCCCGGCAATGTTGCCAGTCGCTCGTGCTTCGCCCCACTGGCTGCGAAGACGGGTAACCTCGGTGAGAACATCGCGCTCCTGTTTGGCAAATCCTTTAACCGTCTCCACCAGGTTGGGGATGAGATCGAATCTTCGCTGATACTGGTTTTCTACCTGGGACCAGGCCGTCTTGGCTGCCTCCTGCTTGGCAACGAGAGAATTGTAAGTGCCCATACCCATCAAGATGGGAATTACAATAAGTGCTGCCAGCACGAGCAAAGGGAGCCATTTTTTCATCGCAGTCCTCCTGCTGTGGGTTCTGAAGGTGTGTCCGGCTAATTCTCCTGGGATGAAAAGTTGCGAGCGGCAAAGTCATATTCATCCATGAGCAGCGCCAGTCTACGTATCTCTTTGAGGTATTGTCTGAACAGCTCTACCACGGCTGAACCAGCCAGTTTCAGCTTCTGCTCTCTCATTTTGAGCAATGTGAGGAAAAGCTCCTCATCGAGCTGCAGTTCAGTGGCAAGCAGATGGATGGTATCTTTTTTGGTGGCTGGAATTTCCTTGTCAAGGAGATAGAGCAGCGCTCTGAAGACAAAAAGAAAGGTGGGCAGGGATTCTACAAGCAAGGTTCGCAGGATTCGGCTCTTGCCGCCGGCCTCCACGTATCTTTGCCTGAGGAGGAGAAGCTTGCCTTTGAGTTCATGTTCGCACTGCATACGGATGTGTTCCTTGTGAAAAACAAGATCCGCCAGCACGTCCTCGCCATTGATTACCCGGTAATTTCTCCTGATGTTGAGAAACTCTATGGGAAAGGTCTCCAGTGAAGAACTGATATAGGCCCTGGTGAGAAACAGCGGCGTGCCTACCCGCTGCTTGCGCCACCTGACCACCAGCCCATGCGCCAGGTGCAGTTCTTCTATGCCCTTTTCAGTGAGGACAATGAGAAAGTTGAGATCTGATTTGCGCGGCAGATATTCACTGGTAAGGGCGCTGCCATAAAGGATCACGGAGATCAAATCAGGGCCAAACACCTGCTGATAATCTTCTGCCAGGCGAGTCGCTTTCTGCAACACCTCATCTTGTAATGCCATGGGTTACTCTCCCGCAGTTCTCTTGCCGCTGCGCCGACTTGTTGTCAATCTCCTGTTGAGGGCAGGACCTCGTGCTCGCTGCTACCAGCCACCGCTTGCCCCGCCGCCGCCGAAGCCGCCACCGCCGCCGCTGAATCCACCGCCGAAGCCGCCGCCGCCAAAACCGCCGCCGAAGCCGCCACCCCACCAGAAGGGACCGCCGAAAAAGAAGCCTCCGGTCCTGCGGCCAGAATAATAACGCCTGCGGCGAAAGCCACTGAATATGGCAGAAATAAAGAAAAACAAGGGGAATAACAGCCAGAGAAGAGACGAGCCTCTTGCTGGTTTTCGCGAACTGCGCCCAAGTGGTTGATATTCTCCCCGGGTTGCGGCCATAATAGCGGAAATG
Organism: Deltaproteobacteria bacterium; assembly: GCA_019309045.1. Classification (NCBI taxonomy): domain Bacteria; kingdom Pseudomonadati; phylum Myxococcota; class Myxococcia; species Deltaproteobacteria bacterium. Next base: position 98,659 of record JAFDGZ010000002.1, read on the forward strand.
CCATCGCGGATGCCCTCGTAATAGAGGCCTTGGCGAAAACGTGGGCCTATTACCCGTCTGATTATGTCGCCGGCCAGGCTGTCCGGAAGCACGCCTTCCAGGCCGTAACCCACTTCGATGCGGATCTTGCGATCCTTCATGACAATGAGCAGAATGACGCCATTGTCCCGCCCTTTCTGGCCGATCTTCCAGGCTTCTGCCAGGCGGATGGAAAAATCTTCCAGGCTGTCCCCTTCAAGGGTGGGGATGAGGACAACCGCGATCTGGTTTGAAGTCTGTTGCTCAAACCGGGCGAGCTGGCGCTCCAGTTCAGCTATCTGGCTGGCTGTCAGGGTGTTGGTGTAATCGGACACCCTGCCCTGTGGTCTTGGAGGTACTGGCAATGCCCAGGCAGAACTGACAAGGGCAGCGAGCAGCAAACAAACCAGCAGTGCATGCCGTGTTTTCACTTGCGACCGATTCCCGTATAGCGCCACAAATTTGGCAAGGTTATAAGTAGTTCCCACCATTTACAGACTTTTACAACAGCCCCCTCGCAACATTTGCCAGGTCAATATGATTGATAGGGTCACACCATATTCCCGAGAACACTGTATTCTTTGATGGTAAGCATAAATGGCTCCTTTGACAAGAGGCAGGCGCAGCTCAATGTTGAGCCGCGCACCATTATTTCTCGAGATCGAGCAGCCAAGAGAACAAGAAAGTAGCAGTGCGGCAGCCACTATCTTAATGTCTCAATGCCCGGAAAAGGAGGATACCTGAGGAGCTCCAGGTTTTCGTTCCTTATGGCAGAAGCGTGCGCCAGGACTCTCAGCCGGGCAGCAGCACCACGGCGAACTGGTTGAAGCCCAGAGAGGTTTTTCTTGCCAGCCGGTGCAGGCAACAACGGCCCGCCTGAGCTGGCTCTTCGGCATCACGCACCCGAAAGCCCACTGACTCTGCCAGCTTCTGGAAGCCTGAATAGGTGAAATAGTGCATGTCTTCAATGGTTTGCCTGTCGCGCACCGAGCGCATTTCACGGCCTCGCCTGCTGATGTAGAGGTGCGCCAGTCTTTGAGGCAAAAAGTTGAGGCCCCACAGCTGGTAGTGGGGATCCAGATGCGCCAGCCGATTTACCACCGTGAGTACACACCCCCCTGAAGGCTTGCAAACTCTGTGCAGTTCTTGCAGCACCTTCACAGGATTGTCGACATGCTCCAGCACTCCAAAAAGAGATATGACATCGAAACTGTGAGTTTTGAAAGGCAGTGTTTCTGCAGCGGCAACAGTCAATGGTACTGAGAGGTTGTACCTCTGGCCGCGAACCTGGGCGATCCGGCAGTTTCTGTAGCGGAGATCAAGGCCCACAGCCTTGAAGCCATTTGCCAGGAAAGCTACTGGCAGGCCGCCTCGGCCGCAGCCAATATCAAGAAAGTGCAGGTCGCGAGGCAGGCAGCAGCCGGCCCTGGCAAGCCAGTTGAGCATTTTCCTCATGGTAACAACCTTGTAGACTTCGTCCCAGAGCCTCTTCTTCATAGAACGGCAGAGCTGAACATGCCAGGGACTGGCCTGCAGGCCAGGCAGTATCAGCCGCAAGATGACTTGCTCATCCTCGGCGCGAAACACGGGAGAACGGCCGAGGCGCCGGGCTGCCACCTCACTCAGCCCAGCTGGACGCCAGGCAGAGGCGGCGATCTCTTCTAGCATTTTCTCGAGGTCTTGAGCGGGCATGGCAATGTGCCTGTAATTCACAGGAAGACGCTGCCAATTGCGGCGTCGGCAGAAGATGGCGCAGTCAATCAAATGTGACGGTCTTTGTCAATGAATGGGTGCGGCTCTGCTTTTCTGTAGGCCAGGGCCTGGCAGCTCGCCACCAGCCGTTGCTGATGGTCAAGGACTGTGATGTGGTAGCTGGCTGTCCTGCGCGTCCGGTGAACCTCGCGCGCTTCTGCCAGCAAGGTGCAGCCCTGTACAGCAGCCCGATGATAGGTGACATTGATGTTCAGGGCTACGGCAACGGTTCCGTGAGAGTTGCACGCCGCCTGGAATGCCTCGTCTATCAAGCTGAAGATGGCTCCGCCGTGTGTCATCTGGAAGATATTTTCCATGGCAGCAGTGCAGGTCATTTCAACCACGGCGCGGCCTTGTTCCAGCTGGCGCAGCTTGATGCCGAGGCTTGCCGCGTAGGGTTCCTGTTGAATGTGGCGGCGCAAGCGGGAGAGAGCCGTCTGTTCCATGGGTCACTCCTTTTCTCCTGGGCAATAATAGATCTTGTGGCAGCCTGGATAGATGTTTTTTTATTTGACGACGGGCCATAGTGTAGCATAACTATGGACAAAGAGGATTTACTCGCAGGGCATCTGGGACAATTTTCTCTGGATGGAGGTGAAATAGTGGAAAAGGAAGTGATAAAGACTGGAGGGGCGCCGGCAGCCATTGGCCCCTATTCGCAGGGGATACGTGCAGGCGGCATGGTTTTCGTGGCGGGACAGATTCCTCTGGATCCTTCCACAGGAGAATTGATCGAGGGTGACATTCAGCAGCAGACCAGGAGGGTTTTGCGCAACCTGGAAGCGGTGCTGGTTGCCGCGGGCAGTTCCCTGGAAAAGGTGGTGAAGACCACGGTGTTTCTTGGCGATATGAAAGATTTCCCTCTGATGAACAGGACATACGAGGAATTTTTTCCACAACAACCGCCAGCGCGGGCGTGTGTAGAAGTGTCTCGGCTTCCCAGGGATGCGGCTGTGGAGATCGAGGCTGTAGCCGTGGCCTAGCCGTGGCGGCTGATGAGAGGGTAAAGAATTTCATCTTGTCAACAGCAGCTGATTTTTTAGCTGTGGCTGGGGCAATACAATTGACAGCGATGGAGCTTTTGTTTAGAATGACTTGCAGTGAAATCTGACACTTCAAGTGTTGAAAATCCTGTGAGATTGCAAAAGGATGACAGAGCCCCGCGATGTTGAATTCCAAAGTGTGCCAGAGACCTTCCCATATTCGGGAAGGTTTTTTTTTGGCCTGCTCATGAGAGGGATTCAGCTGGTCCTTTGCAGAGTTTTTCTATGAAGCATGCTCTCATAGAGAGGCCAGGTGAAAGGCGGCAGACCACTGAGCCCGGTGATCCACCCGGAGATGCGAGGTAGACTATGGGGTTAGCGACTAAAGACCTTCTGGGCATAGAGCAGCTCAGCGTGGAAGAAATCGAGCTAATTCTGGACACAGCCGAGGCCTTCAAGGAACTGTCAACCAGGGAGATCAAGAAGGCCCCCACACTGCGAGGCAAAACTATTATCACTCTTTTTTACGAGCCGAGTACCCGAACGAGAGCCTCTTTTGAAATTGCTGCCAAGAGGCTCAGTGCGGACTCTCTCAATATATCAGCCTCAACGAGCAGCGTGGTGAAGGGGGAGACCCTGATAGATACGGCCAGGAATCTGGAGGCAATGAATCCTGACATCGTGATCATCAGGCACAGTGCTGCCGGGGCCCCCCATATGCTGGCGAAGCTGCTGAGACCTTCCATAATCAATGCAGGCGATGGCGCCCATGAGCATCCCACCCAGGCCTTGCTGGATATGATGACCATAAGGGAGAAAAAGGGCAGAATTGCCGACCTCGAGGTTGCCATAGTTGGTGACATTGCTCACAGCAGGGTTGCTCGTTCCAATATCTACGGCCTGACCAAAATGGGGGCCCGGGTAGCAGTGGCAGGTCCGGCAATGATGCTGCCGCGTGACATCCACAGACTGGGTGTGCAGGTGTATTCCACCATTGAAGAGGCGATCAGCGGCGCCGATATCATCATGATGCTGCGAGTGCAGTTCGAGAGAGAAAAGGAGCAGATATTTCCGTCCATAAGGGAATACGCCAGCTACTTCAGTCTGAACAGAGACAATATTGGCCTGGCCAAGGATGATGTGCTGGTGATGCACCCCGGGCCAATGAACAGAGGCGTAGAAATCGCCAGTGATATTGCTGATGGACCGTGGTCGATAATTCTTGATCAGGTCACCAATGGGGTGGCGGTGAGAATGGCTCTTCTTTACCTGCTTGCAGGAGGTAAGCATGAAACTCCTTCTGAAGAACGGCACCATCATTGATCCCTCTCAGAACATGCACCAGCAGGGAGATCTGCTGCTGCTGGACGGCAAGATAGCTGCGCTGGGAGCTGCGGCAGCAAGAGCAGCGGAGGGTGTTGCTGATCTGCAGACAATAGAGGTCACGGGCAAAGCAGTGGTGCCTGGACTGATTGATATGCACACTCACCTGCGCGAGCCCGGATTCGAGTACAAGGAAACAATCCGCACTGGCAGTGAAGCAGCTGTAGCAGGGGGATTCACCTCCGTCGCCTGTATGCCGAATACGGATCCTGTAAATGACAATCGTTCGGTGACGGAGTTTATTCTGCAGCAGGCCAGGCAATGCGGTCTGGCTAATGTCTATCCTGTAGCTGCTCTCAGCAAAGCATCTGAAGGGCGCACCCTTACGGAATTCGCGGATTTGCGGGACGCTGGGGCGGTGGCCTTTTCTGATGATGGCAATCCGGTTATACGGTCGGCAGTGATGAGAAGGGCCCTGGAATATGCCTATTCACTGGGTATGCCTGTAATCTCCCACTGTGAAGACAGAGGCCTGGCAGCAGATGGCGTCATGCACGAGGGACTGGTGGCCACCAGGCTGGGTTTGCGGGGCATGCCGAGCATTGCCGAAGACGTCATGGTGGCCAGGGATATTGCCATCGCGGAGTATACCAACACTGCAGTACACATAGCCCACGTCAGCACTAGAGGTGCGGTGCAGTTGATCAGAGATGCAAAGGACAGAGGCGTTCAGGTAACGGCCGAAGCCACCCCGCACCACTTCACCCTTACTGACGAGGCCCTGGCCGAGTTCGACACCAATGCCAAGGTGAATCCTCCTCTGCGTGCCATGGAGGACGTGGAGGCGATCCAGCAGGGGCTCAAAGACGGCACAATCGAGGTCATTGCCAGCGACCATGCACCTCATTCACCACTGGAAAAGGAGGTGGAGTTTGACTATGCTGCCTTTGGCATGGTGGGGCTGGAAACCGCCTTCTCCCTGAGCCTCAGACTGGTGCTGGACAAAGTGTTGACTCTCGACCAGCTGGTGCAGAAGATGAGCTGCAATCCTGCCCGCATCCTGAATCTTGCCAAGGGTACGCTGGCAGTGGGCTCAGATGCAGACGTCACCGTCTTTGACCTCGAGAGTGAATGGACGGTAACAGCCAGCCGTCTGCGCTCGAAGAGCAAGAATACTCCCTTTGACGGCTGGACCATTCCCGGCAGGGTGCTCTATACCATTGTGGGAGGCGAGATCAAGTACCAGGCCTCTGAGAGCTGAAGTGACAAAGAGCGGCCATGTCAATAGATGAACTGCAGGAAACGCTTGCCAGACTTGTAGGTGCGCCAGTCCAGATAACAGTGACGGACAACAGGCACTCTATGGTGTCGATACGCAAGGGCGCCTCTGGCTACCGGGTGAGAGTGCACCACATGTTTGTGGCGGCGGAGAGAAGGATTTGGCAGGCGCTGGCAGAATTTATCAAGAGCTCCACCAGGAAGGCGCCGGACATTCTTGCAGAATTTGTAGAAGCCAATTCAGACAAGATCAGGCGCCAGCCGCCTAGGCGGCATCGTGTCCACCTGCGGCCGACTGGGCAATATTTTGACCTGCAGGAGATTTTCAACAGGCTCAACCAAGATTACTTTCAGGGCAAGCTTTGCTGTAGAATCACCTGGGGGGCGCGCCGCCGTTTGAAGCAAAAAAAGACCATTCGCCTTGGAAGTTATTCGGAGAAAACAGGGATCATCCGCGTCAATGCGGCTCTCGACAGGAGTTTTGTACCTGCCTACGTGATCGAAGGCGTGGTCTACCACGAGATGCTGCATCACCATCTGGGCGTCGAGGTAAAGAATGGCCGGCGCTACAGCCACTCCAGGTTGTTCAGACAACTGGAAGCCCGTTATCCACACCACCAGAAGGTTACGGCCTGGATCAACAAAAGGGCAGCGCTGTTGAGCGGGGAACGCTAACTAGTGAGCCTGTTTGGCTCCGGAGGAATGGCGCTGCCAGGGTAAGCGGCTCATAGTGTGAGCAGATTGAAGTGTTAGAATTTTGTCAGCTACCTCCTCCCAGAAAGGAGAGAAGCCATGAGTGGTCAGCAAAACCCGCGAGAGATTGCTCTCAGTCAGCTTGATCTGGTAGCAAGGCACGTGAATCTGGACTCCGCCATTCACAAGCGCTTCCGCAAACCAGTGAGGTGTTTCATCGTCTCCATACCCATCAGATTGGATGATGGCTCGGTGGAAGTGTTTACCGGCTACAGGGTGCACCACAACACCTCCAGGGGTCCTGCCAAGGGAGGCATCCGCTACCATCCGGATGTCAACCTGGATGAGGTTATTGCCCTGGCGATGTGGATGACCTGGAAATGCGCCGTGGTTGACATTCCGTTCGGCGGCGGCAAAGGCGGGGTTGTTTGCAATCCCAAAGAGATGTCTCGGGGTGAACTGCAGCGGTTGACCAGAAGATACACCTCCGAGTTGATCAATGTCTTCGGTCCGCAAACAGACATCCCGGCGCCTGATGTTTACACCAATCCCCAGATCATGTCCTGGATCATGGACACCTACAGTGTCTCTGTGGGCTACGCCGAACCTGGTGTAGTGACAGGCAAGCCCCTGGCCGTGGGAGGGTCGCTGGGGAGAAACGAGGCCACCAGTCGTGGCTGCGTGTACACCATCCATTCCCTGCTCAAGAAGCTGAGTCGGAACATTGAAGAAGAGACGGTGGCAGTGCAGGGATATGGCAACGTGGGCTACAATGCCGCCGACATCATCCACGATGATGGCGCGAAAATTGTGGCGGCCAGCGACAGCAAAGGAGGCGTCTACAACCCCAGAGGTCTCGATCCCAAGGCGCTGTGGGAGTTCAAACGGCAGAGCGGCTCGGTGCATGGCTACCCGGACGGAGATGCCATAACCAATGAAGAGCTACTCGAACTGGACTGCTCGATTCTCATACCCGCGGCAATGGAAAATCAGATTACCGAAGAGAATGCAGACCGCATCAAAGCCGAGATCATCGCTGAAGGCGCGAATGGGCCGACTACGCCAGCCGCAGATCAGATTCTTCATGAGCGGGGCAAGTATCACCTGCCCGACATTCTTGCCAATGCCGGTGGGGTGACCGTGTCCTATTTCGAGTGGGTGCAGGGGCTGGAACGCTATTTCTGGAGCGAAGAAGAAGTGAACTCCAAGCTGAAGCGCATTATGAACCTGGCCTTCGACAATGTCTGGGATATTGCTCAACAGGAAAAGGTGACTATGAGGATGGCCGCATACATCCTGGCTGTGAAGCGGGTCAGCGAGGCCATGTTGCTGCGTGGTCTCTATCCATAGGAGAACACTTTGTATGGGGCAAGGGGGTGAGACCTGGTGCGAGAAAAAATTCGACCTGTAGATTGCCCACCTTGCCGATCAGCTCCAGGCCGCAAGGCAGTTCAGCCTAACAAGAACAAGAGGTTGTTTCTGCCGATAATTGCCGTTGGCAATCATATTGACAGCAGCATTGAGGTTGTGTTAGAGCATCAGGCGCCGGTGGCGATACCATCTCGTTGACCCTCCCTCAGACCAACTTCAAGACAATCGGTTCAAAGATGAAAACCACTGAGTTCAATCATCTGCACGTGCACAGCGAGTATAGCCTCCTGGACGGGGCTATCCGCATCAAGGATATGATGAAGGCCGCCCGCCAATTCGGCATGACTGCGGTGGCCCTCACAGACCACGGCAACATGTACGGCGCCCTGGAGTTTTACGAGGAGGCCAACAAGCAGGGAGTGAAGCCAATTCTCGGCTGCGAGGTGTATGTGGCTCCCAAGAGCAGGTTGGACCGGGGCAGCGGCAATGCCAAGGAACGGAACTTTCATCTCATTCTGCTGGCGGAAAACAACACTGGCTATGGCAATCTCATGCAGCTGGTCACCAAGGCGAACTTCGAGGGGTTTTACTACAAGCCGCGGGTCGACAAGGAGCTGCTTGCCAGGCATCACGAGGGCCTCATTGCCTTTTCCGCCTGTCTGCACGGGGAGATAGCCTCTCACCTGCTGGCTGGGAGTTACAGCCGGGCAGAAAATGCTGCCGCAGAGTACCGCGATATTTTCGGTCGGGACAACTTCTATCTGGAACTGCAGGCAAACGGCATTCGCGAGCAGGAGCTGGTAAACCGCGACTTGCAACACTTGCACAAAAGAACAGGCATTCCACTGGTGGCCTCCAATGATTGCCACTATCTCAAGCCGGAGGATGCCAGGGCGCATGACGTGCTTCTCTGCATTCAGACAGGAAAGACAGTCTCGGATGAGAAAAGGATGCGCTTTTCCACCAATGAGCTGTTTTTCAAGTCCCCTGCAGAAATGGCGGCCTATTTTGTTGAGGTGCCCGAGGCCCTGGCCAACACCGTGGCCATTGCCGAGCGGTGCACAGTGGAACTGGAACTGGGGCGCTATCACTTTCCTCACTTTCCCCTGGCAGAGGAAGAGTCTCCAGAGTCCTGTTTTGAACAGGCAGTGTATGAAGGTTTTGCCAGGCGGCTCGAGAAGCTCAGGCGCGGCAAGGAGAGTTTCACCGGAGAAAAGGAGGAGGAGTATCGCCAGCGGCTTGCCCATGAAATCGCTGTGATCAAGAAAATGGGTTTTTCCACCTATTTCCTCATTGTTGCCGATTTTGTCAATTTTGCCAAAAAGAACCGCATACCCGTGGGTCCAGGCCGAGGGTCCGCTGCCGGCAGTCTGGTGGCCTACTGCCTGGGCATTACCGATCTGGATCCCATTGCCCACGGCCTCATTTTCGAACGTTTTCTCAACGAAGAACGTCTGAGCCTGCCTGATATAGACGTTGATTTTTGTATCAAAGGCAGAGATCGGGTGCTGCAGTATGTTTCGGAGAGATACGGCAAGGAGCGGGTTGCCCAGATCATTACCTTCGGCACCATGCAGGCGAGGGCGGTCATTCGCGACGTGGGTCGTGCTCTGGGCATGTCCTACGGCGAAGTGGACAGGATAGCAAAGCTCATTCCAGCAAGTATGCACATGACGCTGGAGAGGGCGTTCAAAGAGGAGCCCCGCTTGCAAGAGTTAGCCAGGGAAGCTGGCCTGCAGGAACTTTTCGCTGCTGCTCGTTCCCTGGAGGGCCTGACCAGACACGCATCTACGCATGCCGCTGGTGTGGTCATATCAGACAAGCCAATAGTGGAGTACATGCCCCTCTACAAAGGGACCAAGGGTGAGGTGGTGACGCAATATTCCATGAAATACGTGGAAAAGGCTGGTCTGATAAAGTTCGATTTTCTCGGTCTGCGAAATCTCACGGTCATTGATAATGCCATCCAGCTCATCGAAAAGAATCATGGCATCTCTGTCGACATCCTCAACATCCCGATGGACGACAGGCTCACCTATGAGCTTCTCTGCCGGGGCGATACAACCGGGGTATTTCAATTGGAAAGCTCTGGTATGCGGGACCTGGCAGCGCGTCTGCGGCCAGAAAATTTTAATGACATTATAGCCCTGATTGCTCTCTATCGGCCGGGACCGCTTGAGAGCGGCATGGTGAATGATTTTATCAGGGCAAAGCACGGCGAGATGGAGGTGAGCTACGAAATTGAAGCCCTGCGCGACATTCTGCAGGACACCTACGGCGTGATTCTCTACCAGGAACAGGTCATGAAGATAGCCAGTGTGCTCGCCAACTACACCCTGGGCGAAGCTGACATTCTCAGGAGGGCCATGGGCAAAAAGATTCCCGAGGTGATGGCAGCACAGAGGGATCGTTTTCTCTCCGGGGCCAGGGAAAACGGTATTGATCTGGACAAGGCAGCTCACATCTTCGACCTCATGGAAAAATTCGCCGGCTACGGCTTCAACAAATCTCACAGTGCAGCCTACGCACTCATCGCCTACCAGACTGCTTATCTTAAAGCTCACTACCCACTGGAGTTTATGGCAGCCCTGTTGAACAGCTTCCTCGGCAATTCGGACAACCTGGTAAAACTGCTCAACGAATGCCGGGACAAAGGGTTGCAGGTTTTGCCCCCGGATGTAAATCTGAGTGAGTGGGAATTTACGGTGGTTGGCGACTCGATTCGCTTCGGGCTGGGCGCCGTCAAGAATGTAGGTGCTGGGGCGGTAGACAGCATAGTGGAGGCTCGGCAGGAAGGCCCTTTTCTCTCCCTTTATGATTTCTGCGAAAGAGTCGATCTGCAAAAGGTAAACCGACGTGTGCTCGAGAGCCTCATCAAGTGCGGCAGTTTCGATTCCCTGCATCCCAGGAGAAGCCAGGTTTTTGCCGCCCTGGACGAGGCCATGGACATGGCCCAGGCAATTCAGAAAGATCGGCTCAGTGGACAGATGAGCATGTTTGGCACCTTTGCCAGGCAGTCGCCTGAACGCACGCCTCCTCTCCCCGAGGTGCCGGCCTGGACAAGCAGGGAAAAGCTTGCCATGGAGAAGGAGGCTCTAGGCTTCTATGTCAGCGGCCATCCGCTGAACGACTACCAGAAGGAGCTGGCGGCTTTCGATGTGGCGGACACCAGTATCCTTGCAGAGAAAAAGGATGGCTCACAGGTAACCCTCTGCGGCATCAAAGGGGTCCTCAAGGAGATCACCACCAAAAGAGGAGACCGCATGGCCTTTCTCACCCTGGAAGATCGTCAGGGAAGTGTGGAGGTAGTGCTGTTTTCAGACGTCTATCGGCAAAACCGGGAATGTCTCGAACGAGATGAGCCCCTGCTCATCATGGGCACAGTGCAACAAGAAGAAAAGGGAACAAAGGTGATCGGCCAGCGTCTCTTTTGCCTGTCTGAGGCGAGAGAGAAGCTGATAAGGGCGATTCGTCTCAGATTGAATGCCGAGGCTCTGGATAAAGCGAATCTGCAGGACCTCAAAGCCATCCTCGAGCGGCACCGCGGCGACTGCGTCACCTACCTGCACATGAGCACCGGCCCTCAATGCGAAGCTGTCATTCGCCTTGCCGACAACCTGAGAGTGAAGCCGGATCAGAGCTTTGTGGCCGAGGTGAACCAGTACTTCGGTGAAAAAGTGGTGTCCACAGTGCTGATAAACGGCAATGATCATCCCAGGAATTTCCCTCCTAGAAAAAAAGCCCGCCGCAACGGCAATTACCGCAGGCATGTGCGGTAATGTTGCTGCAGCAGACTGAGCTCGTCGCAGGCCGTACCCGCCAACGGCGGCAGCGTTATTTTGCTGCCAGCCAATCTGTTTCGCTCACCGGTGCGAATCCTGTAGGAGCGGCATCCTGCCGCGACACCGCAACTTTCATTTTGTCGTTAATCCATATTCCCCACAGTTCTCAGCCAGGTACTCACCACGCCGAGCACGGTTCATCACATTGTGCCAACCACCTCGATATTCGATCCTTGACGCTCTGACCAGCTGCCATTATTGGGTTGAAAGAGGAAGAAACGTCAAACGCAGACTTGACCCCTTTGGTGGTGGGAGAAAAGAAAAAAAGGGGAATCTTTCGCAGATTAGTAGAAGTAGAATTTCGCAGCAGATGATGAGACGCAGTTCAGCAGGGCAGCACGTGGACGAATAGCAGCAATGTCAGCCAGTCGTATGTATATGAGCAGCAAGACGGTTTCAGCTTTGAGAATTCAGCAACAAGCGCAGCAAAAATCTGTCTTGGAAAGATCCCCTTTTTGTTTGGCGATCAACTTATGGTAAAATTTTCACATTGTCAAGAAAAAATCCCCCCAGGTGGAAAAATTATCGGTCTGTATCAGCGGTGCCGAAAATCATGGTGCGCAGGGTGCGGGCATTTTCCACTGCATAGGCGTTGAAATCATTGTTAAAAAAAGCATAGACATCTCGCCCTGCTGCGGCCAGCTCCTCGATGATTCTTGCCCAGGCAGAAAGCTCCTGGTCAGGGTAGTTTGATGCATAAAGCCGTCCCGGGCCGTGGAAGCGAATGTAAGCAAAGTTGGCGGTTTGCGTCTGCTGAGCAGGGAATCTGCTCGAATGACCCAGGCAGAGGGCGCAGTTGCTACGGCTGAGCAGGGTGAGGGCTTCCTGACAGTACCAGGAGTCGTGCCGGAATTCAAAGGCAAAACGAGGTGATTCTGGCAGCTGCTCGAGAAAGCTCGAGAGCAGTTCCACGTCGCAATGAAAAGAAGGGGGAAGTTGCACCAGGACAACTGCCAGTTTGTCAGCAAGGCCAGCTGTTCTTTGCAGAAAGGTGGCGCAGGGCTCGGCAACGTCACGCAGCTTGCGCACGTGGCTTACGAATCTGGACATCTTGACTGCATAGCGGAATGTGGCGGGCACCTTCCGGTACCAGCCGGCCACAGTACTCTCTTTGGGGAGATGATAGAAAGAACTGTTGTTTTCAACCACATCAAATTGGCTGGCATAGTATGACAGCCAGGCCGACGGTTTGAGGTCTGGGGGATAGAAGCGGCCTGTCCAGTGGCGGTAAAACCAGCCAGAGGTGCCGATGCGAATCTCGGCCATGGAGCGCACCCGTTCAGAAAATGTCCAAGCTGTTACTCGCGGAGCTTGCGTACTCCCAGCGGCTCGTAATCAATAGTCTTGGTGAGGAGTTCTTTGAAGATCATGTTCTTTTGCCGTTGATTAGTCATCCCTTGAGTACGGCTTTCCTACTCGCGGGCGAGTCAGTGCCAGATTTTTAGTTCTCGCGCTGGCTCCGGTGCATAACAAAAGCGTTCCAACAGGTATTCAAGACCCCGCTTGCGGATGAACGGCACTTGTTCGAGTTTCTCGTACAACGAGGCCACCTGATCCTCGAGATCTAGCGGCAGCATCTGGTGGTAGCGAGGACGTTTTGGCATCAGGTCTTTCAGACGATCAGCACGCATATCAGCTCTCCTTCTGGGCAATGCCCAGGATTCCAAAACGGCTCTCCCGGTATCCTGGCAGCAAGTTGAGGCCGCAGTGGGCTAGGGCGGCCCGGTACTGTGGGCCGTGGAAGCGATTCTCCGTGGGATGCTCCAGGAGATGACGCAGCACCAGGTTGGCGTAGAGAGCAGGGTAGATTTCTTCGAAATAAAAAGCCCCTCCTGGCTTGAGGACCCTGGAAATCTCCCTTATGCCCTGCTGCCAGTCTTCCAGGTGATGGATGATGCCGAAATTGAAGACCGCATCCAGAGAGCCAGAAGCGTAGGGCAGGTGCTGGGCGTCCGCCACAAAGAAAAAAACCGCCGCACTCCGTCCATCTCCGCAGGTGCGCCTGGCAAGACTGATCATGGCGGGGTCCAGGTCGAGGGCGTCCAGTCGACGCGGCTGGAAGGCGGCAAGAATCAATCTGGCGCCAGCACCGCGGCCGCAGCCGATCTCCAACACCGCCGCCCCTGCAGGGAGACCCCTCTGCCTTTTGAAGAAACGAATCTCCCGCATCTGAACTAGCAGACGCACGGGACTGTTGACCCAGAGCCTCTCAGGCCAGTTTACTTTCATCAGCGTCTCGCAAGGTATTATTGTCTAGTCAGTTGCTGCGATGTCACGCCCACGGAATCGCACTTCCCCTGAAGCAGCACGTCATGCTGCAATCGTGGAGACAACCATGTTGTTTGCTCTGCTCGTCTAGATTTCCTCAGTTCCAATTGTATGATACCTTGTCTTAGCCCTGTTGGGCAACTGAGGCAGCAAAAGAGGAGTAAGGTTAGATATTGCTTTACTTTTCACACCTCTAAGCCAATTTCCGGCCACTGCTCAAGGGATAGTATCTGAAAGTGCCTGCTATGATGCTTTTTTGTTTGCCATGAAAATCTTGGCAATGCCATAAGTGAGTTTCCGTACACCCGAAGGAGTGAAACCTGCCTCAGCTATATTTTTCATAAACTGCTCTTCTGTGGGAAAGTTGTGCACAGAGTCGGCCAGGTAGCTGTAGGCATAATTGGTCCGAGACAGCCAGTTGCCCACAACAGGCATGAGATAGTCGAAGTAGAAGCGATAGATACCTCCCAGGAACGGATCGTCAGGGAGATCGAACTCCATGATCAACAGTTGGCCGCCCTGCCGCAGCACCCGCCAGAATTCCTGGAGCACCAGCCCTTTTTCCTGGATGTTGCGAATGCCGAAGGCAATGGTAACTGCATCGACGCTGCCGCTTTTCAGCGGCAGACAGCGGGCATCTGCCAGGCTGAGATGAATGCGGGCAGCCATGCCGCGCGCTTGGACTTTTTTTCTGCCGATGGCCAGCATGCGCGGCGAAAAATCGACACCAATGACCCGAATATTCTTGTGGCGTTTGCAAACCTCGATGGCAACTTCTGCGGTGCCAGTGGCCACATCAAGAATGAGACCACTGTCAACTACTCGCAAGCACTCTGCCAGGACGCGCCGCCAGTAGATGTCGCGCCGCAGCGAGAGGAAACTGTTCTGGAAGTCATAGGAGAAGGCTATCGTCTCGAACATTCTTTTCACTTGGGAGTCTTTCATAGTAGCTGAACCGTCGTTGTTCAACAGTCTTGTTCCGAAGCGCACTACAGGAAGATCGCCTCGTGTGCACAGGGATCTAGTGCAGACCAAAAAGCCGCCCTCCCTGGTAGATGGCCAAGGCCACCAGCCAGGCGAGCAGTACAGAATAGCCTATGCTGAAAGCGGTCCATTTCCAGGAATTGGTTTCTCTGCGTATTACTGCTACGGTTGCCAGACATGGCACGTAAATGAGCACAAATGCCATAAGGGCATACGCCTTTAAAGGAGTCATGCCAGATGCACGCAGAGAACGCTGCAGGGCTTCACTTTTCTGGTCGGCGTCAGCTCCTACTGCATAGAGCACTCCCAGGGTGCTGACAACTATTTCTTTGGCCACAAAGCCGGTAAGAACTGCCACGCTCGTGCGCCAGTCGAAGCCGAGAGGAGCGAATATCGGCTCCACAGCATGCCCCAGTCTGCCAAGGTAGCTATTTGCCAACCTGGCTCTCTCACGCTCCACTTCTGAGAGGACTTGCGGGGCACTGTCCATGCCACCAGGAAGCTGCTGGGTGACTGCCGCTGCTGAGGATTTTCTGGCTGCAAAGTCGTGGGAAGCTGCGTTAGAGGTGGCCTCGCCTCTCGGGAAAGCAGCAAGGAACCAGATGAGTACGGAGCCAACCAGTATTACCCCACCCATCTTGCGCAGAAAGATGACGCCTCGGTCCCACATGTGAATGAGCAGGCTTTTCAAGGTGGGCACCCGGTAGGGTGGCAGCTCCATGACAAAAGGAGCCACCTCTCCGCGAAAGAGAGTTACCCTGAACAGTTTGCCCATTATAATTGCCAGCACGATGCCAAGTAGATAGATGCTGAAGATGACATTGCCTGCATGCAGGCCAAAGAAGGTTCCTGCGAGCAGGACATAAACCGGCAGGCGGGCAGAACAGCTCATAAGGGGGTTGATAAGGATCGTCAGGATTCGATCTCTCTCACTTTCCAGGGTTCTGGTGGCCATGATTGCCGGAGCATTGCAGCCGAAGCCCATGAGCAGCGGGATGAAAGACTTGCCGTGGAGCCCTATGAGATGCATTACTCTGTCCATGATAAAGGCGGCTCTGGCCAGGTAGCCGGTGTCTTCGAAAAGGGCGATGCAGAAAAAGAGCAGCAGGATGTTGGGCAAAAAGATAATTACACTTCCCACACCAGCAAGGGCTCCATTTACCAGCAGATCACGAAGCAGGCCGGCTGGCAGCTGGGCGGCAAGAAAGTCGCCGAGCCAACCGATGGCCGCCTCAATCCACTCCATAGGATAGCTGCCCAGAGTAAAGGTCAACTGGAACATGGCCCAGATGAGAAGGATAAATATGGGGAAGCCAAGGACTCTATTGGTGAGCAAGAGATCCACCTGCCTGGAGAGATCGAACCTGCTAACGGCCGAGACCTTCAGGACCTCCTTGAGGGCACCGCCTATGAAGCCGTAGCGCTGGTCGGTCAGCACCATTTCCGGGTCGTCATGGTAGAAATCCAGCAACCTCTTGCGGCTTGCTTCAGCCTGGGCGAGAATCTGACTGCCTATGCCTCCAAGAGTTTTTATCTCCTCCCGGACGGCGCTGTCGTTTTCCAGCAGCTTCACCGCCAACCAACGAGTAGAGAAGCGTGATCCTATGGAAGGATCCTGCCAGATTACATCCTGGATGTTCTTTATTTCTTTTTCCAGTTCCTGACCATAAGAGATGTGAATGTGGCGGCTTACAGTGTCCAGATCTTCGGCCACCTCCACCATCTTGTCGAGAAGCTCTGTTGTGCCCTGGTTTCTTTTGCCCACGGTGAAGACAACAGGCACACCGAGCAGGGTGCCCAGTCTGTCAGAGTCGATGTGAAAGCCGCGGGCCTTGGCCACGTCGGCCATATTAAGAACCAGTATCAGTTTTACGCCGAGCTCGATCAGTTGAGTGGCGAGATAGAGATTGCGCTCTAGATTGGAGGCATCCACCACATCAACTACCACATCAGGCTTGGCATCTATCAGGTAATTGCGGGCGACAATTTCCTCCACCGAGTAGGCAGTGAGGCTGTAGGTACCTGGCAGGTCCACAATGCGCAGCTGTCTGCCTTTATGGCGTATGGTGCCTTCCTTTTTTTCAACCGTCACCCCGGGCCAGTTGCCCACGTGCTGGCGAGTGCCAGTCAGATTGTTGAAGATGGTAGTCTTGCCCGAGTTTGGATTTCCAGTAAGGGCAACGGTAATAAGACGATGTTTCACTCGGACTCCCCAGAGTGTTTTTCCATGAGTACGTGTTCAGCCTCATCAACTCGCAGAGACACATGATATCCTTTGACAATGAGTTCGATGGGATCCCTGAGCGGGGCATATTTTTCAACCAGCACCTCTGTGCCGCGAATAAACCCCATTTCCTGCAAACGTTTCCTGAAAGGACCACTGCCATTCAGTCTGACGATTACCCCACGTTCACCTTCTTTGAAGCGGCTCAATGGTAACATGTCAATTTCCTGTGTCTTTGCTCTGCTGATCATTGTGTTGACATCCGTCACCTCCGCCACAATCTCCTGTGCTGGCGAGCTGGCGTCAGGTAAATGGTTCAAGTCTCCAGTTTGTCTTGCGGCAAATTGTTGCGGGGAGAGACGAGAATCTTGTGGCCCAGGCCGTGTCCCAAGGCCAGGCGACTGCCTCGGAAGGCAAGAATAATGGGTCCGGGAGCACTCGATTTGATGACTTCCACTATAGTTCCGGGTGTAAGCCCCATTTCTGCCAACCGCTGTTGCACCTGACGGCCGCCAGCCAGGCGCTCGATGTATACCTTTTCGCCGGGCAGCACAAAAGACAGAGGCACCACAGGTTGTCTCTGTTTGCGGCATCTGGCGCAAATCCCGTAGAGTTCCATCTTATGGTGCAGCAAGGAAAAGTTGTATTGAAGGGCAATTTGCCTTTGCAGTGCTTCCATTTCAGGGTTGTGAAATTCAAGTATTCTACCGCACTTGGCGCAGATCAGGTGATCGTGGTGCCATCCTATATGGCGATGCTCATATTGGAGCTGCTGTCCTTCGAAATGCTTCTTGAAGGCATAGCCGTAGCGACAGAGCAGATCAAGCGTTTCAGTGATGAACTGCTCATCGAAATTCTCACCCCTTTGCCGCAATTGTTCTCGCAGGTCACTGGCGGTCACATGGTCAGGAGCACGCAGGAATGCTTCGAGAACCTTCAAACGTTTGTCGCTCTCATTGAGGCCGTGCTCCAGGCAGATTGCCGTAAATTCCTCTTTTTCCCGCTGATGAAGCTTCTCAATCATACTACCTCGTAACTCCTTGCTGATCCCTGGCAGATGTTTCCTTTTCCGCAGGATTGTATGTCTGGCCCCGCCTGGAAACCAGGTTGAGGGAAGAGTGATGCGCTCTGCACTTGGCGCAGTAGCCATATACTTCGAGTTTGTGAGCGGTTACCAAAAAATTATACTGCCTTCCCAGCTTTTCTTCCAAAACAGCCATTGAGTTGTCAATGAACTCGACAATTTTGTCGCATCCCAAACAGCGCAAGTGACAGTGGTGATCGTGTCCATAGATGTGTTCGTAGTGCATGTGACCGTCCTGGAAAAAAGCCTCCTGGATGAGGCCGCACTCGAGAAGCAGAGGGATAGTGCGATAAATGGTAGCTTTAGAGATTTTCTCATTTCGGCGTTGCAGCTCATGATAGAGTTCGTCCACGTCGAAATGGTCATGGGTGGCAAAGATGGTCCTTATGACCTGTTCACGTTCAGGGGTATTCCGAAGTTTCTTCTGTCTGATGAATTCACGGAAGATTTCAATTTCGTTTTTCATTGGAACCTCACAACAAAAAATGCGCCCTTTGGCAAACAAACCTCGTGGCTGCCTTGGTGCAATCTTAGGCAACCACCGCGAGCTACTGTTATCAGAACCACGGAGGCAAGCAGTGGGCTTGACAGCCTCCTGGGATCAACTTCGAAAAATTATTGCAAGCATTTCTCATTAACCGAAAGGCCATGCTGTTGTCAAGGAAAAACTGAAATTTACCGATACTCCTACTTTTAGAAAATTTGCCAGAAAGTTCCCCTGAATAGTATGAACAACTTGTTGTAGCCAAGTGTGGATCTTAGTTTAACATATTCTCAATAAAAGGAAATCCTATCTCCAGTCTGTTGCTGTGCAGGGGGTCCATTATGGCGATGTCCTCTCTTGCAGAAGGTTCAGGTAATTGTCTCGGGTATTGATGCCCTGCACAGAGGTACCTCAGGATGGTGCCGCGGTCAGCTCTGCCCAGGAAGGGCATCAGGGACACTTAAACTAAAGGGCTCTGAAGGCCATTATGACAACAGCATGGTCTGCAGTATTGTGAGCGATGGCAAGTTGTTTGGCCTGGGTGAAGAAGTACCCAGAGTTATCTGGATTTTCTCAGCGCTGAGTAGCGCGGCGGCCCGAGGTGTTGATGGCTCGAGCGAACTCCTCATGGATTGACGGGCGAAAATAGTGTATTTGTGAAGTTATGAAGGCAGCAACAGTTGGCAGCATTGCTCTGATCGGCCTGGCGGCAACCGTAGGGCAAATCATTGTCTTGCGAGAGCTGCTCACAGTCTTCTCGGGCAGTGAGTTGTCCCTGGCGCTGGTTCTGGGTTCCTGGTTGTTGTGGACCGCCCTGGGCAGTAGTGCAGCGGCCAGGGTGATTCATCGACTGCGGCGGCAGCAACGGTTTTTCGGCTGGCTGCAGTTGAGTTGTGGTGTGGTGCTCGTGGGCACTGTGTTGGTAATTCGGGCGCTGCGGCCGCTTCTGCACATTGGTCCCGGGGAGCTGGTCACACTCGGCCAGATGCTCTTTATAGCTTTTTCCTGCCTGGCTCCCTTTTGTCTGCTTGCAGGTTTTCTTTTCACCCTTGCCTGCCAGTTGCTGTCGATTCGCCTGCCGCAGTGGTCGCGCTCCCCAGGGTTGGTCTACTTTCTGGAGGGGTTGGGCGCCGGCATCGGCGGCCTCGTCTTCAGTGTGGTACTGGTTCACAGGTTCAACGTGATCTCAATCGTTGCGGGCGTGGCCATCTGTCTCTGCCTCGGCGGCTATGCTGTGGCACGATCCGAAGACGGGAAAGGGAGGAGCAGTCCTCTCCTTTTTGTGTTGGTGGCTGGCATGCTGCTGGCTGTACAGTTGTGGGGACGGCAAGTGGATTTGTTGAGCCGGAGCTGGCAGTGGCATGGATTCGAATTGTTGGACTCTGAGGACACTGTCTATGGACAAATTTCAGTGGTTTCCTCTGGAGGGCAGATCTCCTTTTTTGAAAATGGCCTGTGGAACTTTACAGTGCCAGATCTGCTTACTGCCGAGCAGGCGGTGCACTTTGCTCTGCTGGAACATCCAGCGCCAAGAACAGTCCTGCTTCTGGGGGGTGGAATTTCCGGCACCTTGCGGGAAGTACTCAGGCAGAAATCAGTGGAGCGGCTCTACTATGTGGAGCTGGACCCGCGCCTGGTTGCCCTGGGCAAGCGTTATCTGGACCATGAGGTGGTTGCCGCCCTGGATGATCCCCGGGTTGAGGTGCATAATGTGGACGCTCGTTCTTTTCTTGCCAATACGCCAGATTCCTATGATGTTATTATGGTGAATCTTCCAGAACCATTCACTGCCCAGCTCAACCGCTTCTACACAGTGGAATTCTTTAGGCTGGCAGCGAGCAGACTCGCAGATGCTGGAGTGCTGGCTTTCAGGGTGAGCGCAGCCGAAAATACCCTGGGACCTTTGCAGGCGGCTTACGTGAAACTGCTCTTCAACACAGCCGAAAAGGTATTTCCTGCGGTTGTTCTCTTCCCAGGCCAGACCGCCCGGTTTTTTTGTGCCAAGATGGGCAAATTTTTGACAAGAGATCCTGAGGTGCTGGTGCAGAGAATCCGCCAGCGACACCTGCAGCTCAAATATGTGCAGGATTATTACCTCTTGTGGGATCTTTCGCTGGAGCGGCAGGCAAATTTCTTGGAGATGATCGAAGATACGGGTTACTCACGGGTGAACACGGATTTGCAACCAAGGGGATACTTCGCAAACTTGCTGATCTGGGGCAGTCAGTTTTCCGAGGCCATTCCCAGAATATACAGGGCGCTGAGTGCAAAGCGCCTCTGGTTCGTGGCGGTGGGCGGTGCTGTTGCTGTCGTTTGCCTAGGTCTCATTCGCAGGCGCAAGAAGGGGATGCCCTCAGCGCCCAGGACCACAATTCTTTTGGGAGTGGCTGTGTTTGGCTATACGGAAATGAGCCTGGAATTTATCATAGTGTTGAGTTATCAGATTTTTTTCGGTTCTCTGTATCAGCAGATCGGTTTGCTGGTCACCCTGTACATGATAGGCCTGGCTGCAGGAAGTGCCCTGTTGAGCCACTATCCCACAAGGCCAAGGAGATTGTTTCCTGTGCTCATCTGCTGCCAGGCAATGCTGGCTCTTCTGTGTCTGGCCCTGGCTGCCGTATTCTATCTGTTTGAGGCTCACTCTACAGCGGTGACGGTTTCGGCGATGGCCAGACTGGCCTTTTATGTGATGAGTCTGACGGCTGGCATGCTTGGAGGAACCCATTTTCCCTTGGCCAACAGGCTTCTGGCCGCGCAGCGCCCAGGAATGGCAAAAGTAGCTGGCATGGTATATGGTGTCGATCTCGTCGGCTCATTTGTGGGCTCTCTGCTGATCGCCCTGGTGTTCATCGTGGCCCTGGGAGTTCTGCAGAGCCTCCTGATGTTGGCCCTGGTAAATGTGGCAGCAGTGATGCTGCTGAGCATGAGGAGAGAGTGGCTGCCAGAGGGACCATAAGCAAATTGTCGGCAGGAGTATGTTGTTAAAAGAGAGTTCCAGGCGTCTCAAGATCTGGACGAGGGCCGATGGTGAGAGTTGTTTTGTAAACTCTTGTCATGATGACGGCGAGTTGCGGTCCAAATCCCTTTTCGCTATAGTGTTCAGTAAATCTTTTGCAATATTTTAAAAAACGGGTTTTTTATGACAGACAAAGATGGCAGCAAAAAATCGCAGCAAGAAGTTTCCGCAGAAGACCAGAGCAATTCGACAGCCACTTATGCCTTGCAGTCCAAGAGAAACTCAGGCATCAACATTGCCATCATTGGCGGTGGCACTCGTTGCAGATCGCTGCTGGAAATGTTCGCTGCCGATCGTTTCAAGCATCTAAAGGCGCAAGTCGTGGCCGTGGCTGACATCAATCCCGATGCACCTGGATTGCTTCTTGCGCAGCAAAGAGGCATTTTCACCACCACGGATTACCACGATTTTTTCTCTCTCGACGATCTGGACCTGGTCATAGAACTCACAGGCAACGAGGCCTTGTTGGAAGACGTTCTCAAGCAGAAGCCGCCGCAAGTGCGAGTGCTTGATTACGCCATTTCCAGGCTCCTGAGCGATATAGTAACTTTCGCTGCGGAGTGCCAGGAGCAGAAACGAGATCTGCACTATTACCAGAGCATGGTGCAGACCATGTTCGTTGGCATCAAGGAGCCAATGCTGTGGTTGAAGCCCAACTATGAGATTGCCGATGCCAATGAGCCCATGCTGGCCATGGTGGGGATGCCCAGGGAGGAGGTGATCGGCAAGACCTGCCACGAGGTGATACACCACTCCCTGGAACCATGTCACCAGAGGAACCGTTCCTGCCCCATGTTGGAGACGCTGCAGACTGGACTTTCGGCACATGCTATACACGAGCACATGGATCGAGAACACAATCCACGTCTGATGGAAACCTCCGCCTATCCTCTCAGGAATCATCTGGGCGAGGTGACCATGGTAGTGGAATTTTTTCGAGACATCACCTCAGATTTTCAGAAGCGCCTGGAGATAAAAGCCGAGCAAATCAAAAAGGACATTGCACGCCTGGTTCACGAAGACAAAATGATCGCCCTGGGAAAATTGGTGGCGAGCAGTGTGCACGAGATCAACAATCCGATCTCCGGCATCCACACCCTGGCCCGTTTAATGCTGCGAACACTGGAAGAGGGGCCACCGCAGGGGGAGACCCTGGTGGAAATGCAGCGGTATCTCGAACTGATAGCCAATGAGTCAGACCGCTGCGGCCAGATTGTCTCCAACCTGCTGTCCTTTTCACGCCTCAAGAAAATGGAACGGTGTCGGGTCAATATCAACGAGATCATCCGCTCCGTCATCCTTCTCAGCCGGCATCGTATGGAGTTGCAGAATATTGTCATCGAAGAGAAGCTGGCTGACGGCCTGCCGGATATTCTGGGTGATCAGAACCAGATACAGCAGTGCCTCATGAACCTGGTGTTCAATGGCATGGAGGCAATGCCTGAAGGCGGCAAGCTGACAATTACTACCTCCTACGACAAAAAAACTGGCAGGGTGCGAATAGCAGTAAGTGATACTGGCTGCGGCATTCCTCAAGAAAATATCTCGGCGATTTTCGAGCCGTTCTATTCTACCAAGAGTGAAGACAAGGGCGTTGGCCTGGGCCTGTCGGTAGTTTATGGTATTGTCCGTGAGCATAAAGGTAGCGTCTACGTGGACAGCACTGTTGGAAAAGGCTCTACCTTCATCCTCAGGTTTCCGGCAGCTGCTGCCGGCTGAGATGTGCTCGAGTGAACGGCTGTCTCGAGCCAGGATGCGGCGGCCTGCAGCTGTGCCTTTGCTGGTGAATTCTCTTTGTGCGACCATAGAAGAATGGCGCTCAGGAATGCTTACGGCCCTTACAGTCCAACCCTTTTTTGCGGCAAACTGGAGTAGGAGATCCAATGCCTGAAAAAATTCATATTCTGGTCGTAGACGACGAACTCGTAATCAGGGAATCTCTCAAGGGTTGGTTGCAGAAGAGCGGCTACCGGGTGGACACTGCAGAAAGTGGCAGCGTGGCGTTCAAAATGCTCGAAGAGAGAGTCTACGATTTGCTCTTTCTCGACATCATGATGCCGACCATAAGCGGCCTGGAAGTCCTGGAAGTAGTCAAGGAGAGGTATCCGGACACCATGGTGGTGATGATCACTGCCTATGGTTCCGTGGACACAGCCGTGCAGGCCATGAAAACAGGGGCCAGCGACTACCTGATGAAGCCTTTCAATCCCGACCAGCTCACCCTGTTGACAGAGAAGCTCATGCAGCAAAGAAAGATTATTGAAGAGAATCGTTTTCTCCGCGAACAGATGGCGGAGACTGTTCGCTTCGAGAACCTGGTGGGATGCTCCAAAGCCATGCAGAATCTCTTCGAAACTATTCGGGATGTGGCTGGCAGCGAGGCCGCGGTCCTTATTACCGGTGAGACTGGCACCGGCAAAGAAGTAGTAGCCAAGGCCATCCACGCCAAGAGTCAGAGATGCCATGCTCCATTTATAGCCCTGAATTGTGGAGGCTTTCCAGAACACCTGCTGGAGAGTGAGCTCTTTGGCTATGAACGCGGAGCCTTTACAGGTGCTGTCAAGGCCAAGAAAGGGCGATTGGAACTGGCCAACGGGGGCACTCTCTTTCTGGACGAAGTGGGCACAGTTCCTCTGAAGATGCAGGTGGATCTACTGCGAGTTCTGGAAGACAAGACATTTCATCGGCTCGGGGGCACTGAAGAAATCACTGTGGATTTCCGCGTGATTGCAGCCACCAACAGAAACCTGCAGGAAGCTATAGCCAAAGGAGACTTCCGCCAGGATTTTTTCTATCGTCTCAATGTAATTTCCATTCATATTCCGCCTCTGCGAGAACGCCGCGACGACATTCCTCTTCTGGCCCATCATTTTCTTGAACGCTACAGTCATGAGACCAACAAGCACATCGACACCATAAGCAGGGAAGCCATGGCCATCCTCAAACGTTATGACTGGCCTGGCAATGTGAGAGAACTGGAGAATGCCATAGAACGGGCGGTGGTTATCTGCAAGAAAAGAGTACTGGGAGCGGAAGAATTCTCTTTTCTGATTCCTGCCAAGCCCACGACAGAACGAACCTATTCGCTCAAGGAGTCAGAAATTGCTCACCTGCGCTCCGTGCTGGAGGATTTCGGCTGGAACATCACCAGGGCAGCAGAAGCGCTGCAGATTAACAGAGTCACCTTGCACAAGAAGATCAAGAGGTACGGCCTTCGGCAGGAGCGCCAAGGTTGAGGCAGTGGCTCGGAACTCATGGACTACAGTTGGACTCTAGGGTTGATTGCGCATAATGGCTGGCAAGGGTGGGGTGATCGGTGTTGTGCCCATGGGGGCTGTGGGGGATGCGGTATTGCGGATCATTGCTGCCAACCTGCAAGCGATTTTCCACCTGGCCGTAGACTTGCTGCCGGCAAGAGCAACTCCTGAATTTGCCTTCAGTGAACTTCGCAGACAGTACCATGCCGCCCTCATTCTGAACAGGCTCGGCAGCAGCCGACGCAAACAACAGAGATTACTGGCAGTGGTGAACGTGGATCTATTTATTCCGATCCTGACGCACGTGCTCGGAGAAGCTCAGATGGGGGGCAGGGCAGCAGTGGTTTCGCTGCACCGCCTCAGAGAGCGCCGGGATGGCGGGCGGGTACCACTGGAGACATTCTATGATAGGGCAATCAAGGTGGCGGTTCACGAAGTGGCCCACACTTTTGACCTGGTTCACTGTAAAGATCGTGACTGCGTCATGATGCTTTCCACAACTCCTCCAGACCTGGACGAGCTGCCCATGTTTTTCTGTAGATACTGCAAAGCCTTTCTGGCCGAGTCATACCGCAGATACGGTGTATGGACTGTGGAAAAACCCTAGAGACTACTTCAGGCACCAGGTGGAAGCAGGAGTGGCGGCTTGACCCAGCGGTACCGGGAAGCCACCGCAATGCTGCCTTGACTTGCTGCTGTCGGCAAGATCTTATTTGAGCTCAGGTGAGCAGGAATTCACTGACCAATTTTTTCCAGCCGATTTCCGGGGCATTGCCGAAGACATCGTCGATGGGCTCACCACCGGTGGCGGCGATGGGACCATGCTCAGCCATGACAATGTCGTGTAAGCGGCTCACATCGCTTTCCAACCAGTTGTCTGTTTCTTCACCGAAAAAGAGATTCTTCAGGTTTCCTTTGAGCCTTTCCGGTTCTATTACCATGAGCCAGCCATCGCTGTAAGGCCGTGTGTTGGTAAGTGTGGGACGGCGGAGAACCTCGTGATTAACGGCCACAACCGTGCCGCTGACCGGTGATAGCACTTCAGCCTCATTGCTTTCCCTGGCAAGACTCAGACAACTGTCGGTTTGAAAGACCTTTTGACCTAAGCTGGGCAGGCGGTATTCATCTACTGGCCCCAGCAAGCGCAGAGCAAAGTCATCGAGTCCCAACCGTACCCTGCCGGCGTATTCGACTCTGGCCCAGGCATGACCCCGGTGGTAGTAATAGTTGTCCGCCACCTTGTAGCCGAGAACCCGGTGCATGGCAGGTTCTGCCAGATGGCTGCTGAGCTCCACTTCATCCAGGCTCTGATCGAATTCGCAGGTGTCGCAGCGAAAGTCATGGGAACAGATCTTGTAGGCAACGCGACCAGAGAGCATGTGGCGGCACTCTCGTTGATCTGCATGGCGGCGGCGCATTCTATCTCTCCAGCTTTGCTGCTCTTTCTTTACCGCCAATCCTTTGCCTTTGCCGAGCGCCTGAGTCATGGCCTTGTCAAAGGGACAATGTATACAGTCATAGGCCTGGTCGCAAATCTTGAAATTGATTACTCCAGACTTCATCCAGATGCACTCATTTTCAAGAATATTGAACCCCTGAACCTTTTTGGTCCTGGGTTGCTTTTTCTTCTTCACCGTCATGCTACACCTCCTAGACCATTAGCACTGAACTTGCCATATATCATTGTTCAGCCTAGATTGGGGTTCGGTGGCCGTGGGAAAATCTTCGAGCTTGCCACATAGAAATCGACCATGTCCTGATCAAACTGGCAGGAGCTGCAATGCAAACCTCTTATACAGAGGCGGCAGCTGACGACCCCTGCCTCTGCCCAAATGCATTGAGGAACGGCAATGGTGGTTGCCGATAGGCCCTGCTGTTTCTTTTGACACTTCATTTGACACTCCTGTATGCAAGGCGTGTTGTATTTGCTCAACTATGGAGCAACAAGAGTGCCATGTCATAAATATACTGTAATTATAGATGGTTATTGCAATTCTCTTGGAGAAAGTTGATCCGGGATTGATTAAAAAAGCTACACTACGGTGACATCCAGGCGTGTATTATCGGAATTATAATGTAACATTAATGAATTACGAGGTGATTACCATGGCTACACTGGGTGTAGCCAAGTGGTGAGCGTTCAGCAATAATTGGCGCTATTGTGTCTGCAGCCAGACATACGGTGCCATAAAAACGTGTTCTTCTAAGAGCGCTTCTCCAAGCGTGATCTGATGACATAGGCCAATTTCAGATGATTGTTATAGATGGCTGGTTTTCAACCGTGGTGGAGAGCGGTAAGGTTTCAGTTAATTGGGTCGTGACTAGAGAGCCTCTCCTACGGGAGAATCGCTTCATGAATACCGGTCTGGGTAGGAGCGCTTTCCAAGTGCGACCAAATAAAATCAGATACGTAACTAATGTTGCCCGCTGGGGGGAAACCTTTTGGCCATAATCCTTTTCTTAACACCCTTCACCTTCAGACTGCAAACTTCATGGTAGCCGAAATGACGTCGGTACCAATCGGCCTTGCGGTGAGTGAGAAGCCAATAGCCAGCCCGCCCCTTTTCCCTGGCCCACTGTTCACCACGACGATGGAGAGTGCTGCCAATGCCCTGCCTGCGGAATTCAGGGTGCACCAGTAAGCCGGTGCAGCAGGCATAGTCCTGCATCCACTGTGGAGGTGGAGCAAACATAGGATCTTCAATATGCCCACGGGCAATGACCGTGAGAAAACCAAGGATTCTATAACCGCTAACCGCGAGAAATAGATCCCGATCAGATTTGCGCACATAGCGCTGTAGTTTGTCGCGGAAGGCGCTTCGCTGTTGCTCATTCATGTGACCGCTCAACTGTTCTACGGCAGGTTCTACATCTTTTTCGATTGCCACTTTGAGTTGAACCCTGGACACTGCTCCGGCAATATTGTCTTCAACCATAATTCTTGAATTCTCCTTGTTACAATCTGCTTCCCCGGTCAATTCTAGGTTGGCATCGAATCCATACAACAAAGGCCCTGCGACATCAAGGGGCGCACTGAAATCGTTTACTAAAACTGGGAAATATCCTATTTTTCAAAGGCTGGCTCTGCTTCTTTCCCTTTCTACGGCCAACTATTTACTGCCTGCTGGAAAAAAAACATAAGAGGTTGGACATTTTTTTCTTGATTTTCTGTGATAGTAAGATGATATTATTTAGATATGCCAGTCTCCACTGAGGGAGGTGACTGCCATGAATTTACCGGCTGTTGACATTTTACAAAGTGCCATGGACCAGCCGAAAAATCTTTTCGGGCAGCACCTTCATGCAAAAAAACTTCCTTCCTTTCTGCCCCGCGAGCTCGAATTTCAGTCTATGAAACTGCCGAGCTCCGCACTGCACCTGATGGACAGAAAGGACCAGTCTCTCCTTCAACCTATGGCAATTGCCGCACTGGACCATTATTTTTGCAGATTTGTTACCGAATCGCTTGGAGAAAGTAGAGAGGTCCAGGCAAGAGCACCGTAGGCTGCCCCATGAAGACGCATCATTGCAGGCTGCAAAATTTGTGGGCCCAAAAGGCGGCTCAGACTTCTGGTTGTGTTTCCACAGATGTGAATAACATACGTGCTAAGATTTGCTGTTCGAGTCCAGCTTATGAGACAGAGTGGAATAGACATCATTACAGCAGGACCACTGGCAACTTAGGGAAGCAAGCCGTTTCTGCTTATCTGTTTTTTGATCATGCTTTGACCGTGGCCTGAATAGCTAATCGAGATATTCAGGGGACAACTGTGCTTCATGGGTGTTAACGAGAAATTGTCAGTCGTCAAAATGACTGCCAACGCAGGGTGCCGCCGCTGGGGCCAGAGGCGCTGTGCAGAGAGAAGGGAGGTGAGACAGCCTTTTGCTCAGAGGTTTATTTGAACTAATTCATGAAGAACCACAGTAAATGGAGAGAGGAGGAAGGCATGCGAGTATGGGTCATTAGGTTATTGGCAGTGGCGCTCTGTCTCTGCTTGGCGGTGCCGGTTCTGGCAGCCGATCAGGGCGAGAGCGTCTGGGCGAAGTACAACATGAAGATCTGGGGCCGGGTGAAATTTGATGCCCAATACGACACTTCCCAATTTGTCAAGTACAATGATTTCCTTGGTGTTCCAGCAGACAGCAAGAAAACCTCCGACTTTGACAACGACTCCGCCAACTTCAACCCCAGGGACACCCGCCTTGGCTTTGCAGCCATGCACGCTGTGGGAGATTGGGCCGGCAAGGGCGTGGTTGAAATTGATTTTTACGGCACCAATGCCGGTGACAACCTCATTCCGCGGATGCGCCTCGGGTATGCGGACCTGGCCAACAAGGCGTCGGGCACCAGCGTCAGGGTGGGTCAGGACTGGACTCCGGTACAGTCATTGAACCCCTCAACCATTGACTTCGGCATCCTGTCAGCATCGGGGAATTTATGGTGGCGGCGGCCGCAGGTGACGGTGCGCCAGAATGTCGACATAGGAGATGCTGGCGGTCTGCAGCTTCTCGCAAGCGCCATGCTGGCCCGGCGGCAAAGTACATCGAGCAAAACCAGGATGCCCTGGGCCCTGGGTCGGGCGGCCTACAGCTTCGACCTCTGGGGCGGCAAACACATGCTGGCCCTTGATGGCGGCTATCAGCACGACAAGGACAGCAATACTCACAACACCATCAATCGCTGGCTGGTGGGCGGCGAGTTCAAATTCAATTTCAGCCCGCTGCTGGTCAAGGGTGAGGTCTGGACCGGCAAGGGCATTGGCGGCGATTTCCTCCGCTATGACCTCGACAAGTACGAGGACAAGGCTGACAGCAGGAACGTCTGGGAAGCCTGGGGCGGCTGGATTGACGCCACTTACAAGCTGCTGCCCCAGTGGAGCATCACCGCCGGTGTGGGCATAGATGATCCTGACGACAGCCAGTATGAAAGGGATACGGGCAATCTCGACCGCAAATTTACCCGCAACATAACATTTTATACCAATACCTGGTGGAGCCTGGCAAAAGACGTAAAGGTGGGTTTCGAGTGGCTGAACCTGACCGCCACCCGGAAAAAGGTGAATCGCCACCATTATGACGACATGGGTAATCGCTTCACCCTATCGCTTTATTATGGCTTCTAAAAGGTTTGATTGAATCTTTACTCGGTGATATCGGGGCGGTTTTCCAGCCGCCCCGGTCTTTTTTCAGCAGCTGCACCATGGCACATTTTCCTGAACCATCTATTGCATAAACTCGTGGACAGCTCAAAACTGCAGCAAGCAAGCCGCTGCCCCGGCCCCGGCTCATGATTGGCAGTCTGTTCTCAGCGTGCTGTGAGGTTGTAGCAGAGAATAATGCTCTTTTCTTCGCCCAGGATGCTCTTGATGCCTGCTGACTGCTTGGCGCAGAGGATCAACTCCTGTATGCCGTCGCCATTTAGATCGCCGACCTGGAAGCTGCTTATATCTCCCTCGATATCGCCGGTTTTCCAGTTTTCCAGCATGCCGCTGCCGCTCCACGTCAGAGAGAGAATTTCACTCTTGCGGTACTGGCGGCTGCCGGTGAGCTGGGCAAAGCCCGGTATGTTGTGAACAACGATCACCTCGAGTCGGCCGTCGCCGTCCAGGTCAGTGAGGAGAGCTGAGGATGTAAGGTATATGAAGTGGTAGCCTTCTTCTTCAACTGTGAATTGAGCGAAACGGCCGGATTCACCTGCTATATCGTCACTTGGCTGCGGCACTTCCCTTGCGGGTATTTCCACTTCCAGGTAATTTTCAGTGGTGGCGTAGGATTCTGTGCTGCGCCAGATGAGTTGGCGGTAGGCATCGTAGAGCAGCAAGTACCTCTTGGAGTTGATCACAAGGGTTTCTATGGACTGCTGACCGGTGATGCCTCCCCTGATGCTGTTGAAGATATTGGCGCCTTCTGGGAATGACAGCTCGCCAACTGCCTGGAGGCTGCCCTTCTGCCAGGCCAGGCTATAGATTTCCGGCAAGAGGGCGCCGCGGTCGCTGCTCTTCTGACCCCAGAGCTCTGTGGCCTCACCGGCAATACGAACTGCCCGAAGGTAATAATTCACCTCGTCTACAATAGTCGCAAATTTTTCACCATCCCACTCGAGGACATAGGATGAAGCTATCATTTTAATGCTGCTCAGCTTCTTTTGGCCGGTGAGGTAGATCTCTTCCCGACCATTGTGATTCAGATCTGCCACAGACACCCAGACAAGCCGCCTGAACTTGGCCACAGGTAGTTCAGCCATTGGCACGAGCCTTCCCTGTGAATAGGCATAGATATAAACAGCATGCCGGCTAATGGCTGCCAGCTTATAAGAGCCGTCGCCAAGCAAGTCGCCGCCGGCCATACTTACTGGGGCATAGCCCAGCACTTGACTCTGCCATGGAGTTGCCTGGGGTGCCAGTGGAGCTATTGCTGATGCCTGGGGACTAATTTTGCTGCTTACCGGTTTTTCCTGGATCAGCTGCTGCTTGATAGAGGCCAGTTTCTCAGCCGGAGCCATATGCTGCGGCTGCGGTGGGGCTTGAAGCTGGCCAGGTTCGGCCTTTGCTCTTTGCTGTTGAGCTTGTGCTGGCGGAGACGCTGGTGAAGAAGCTATGGCTGGAGGTGGCGGCGGTGCCGGAGTCAAAACTTTCGGGCTAACTGCGGCCTGAGATGAAATAGCGGCGAAACCCTTGGCGCTAATATTATCAGCCACCTGACTGAACCTGGAAAGAAGACTGTCCCTGTCTTCAACGATGGCAGAGAGAGTATAAGGTGGTGTACCCGGATCTCTGCCATAGACCTTAAAGTCAATGCTGCCGCCCTGGCCAAAGAAGGTGAGGCTGCCAGAGACGAGGTAAGCCGCATCCACCTTGGCCAGCAGCTCCCTAGCTGTTGTTTCGTTCAGATTTTTTCTGAAGCGTTTAAAGGCCTTCAGCAGTGTATTGGCATCCACGATCTCCACATTGCGGTTGGCCGCAATGCGAGAG
Organism: Deltaproteobacteria bacterium; assembly: GCA_019309045.1. NCBI lineage: Bacteria > Pseudomonadati > Myxococcota > Myxococcia > Deltaproteobacteria bacterium. Next base: position 130,207 of record JAFDGZ010000002.1, read on the forward strand.
GTGAGCATATCCATGAGGCCGGCTTGCAGGTAGCTCATATCTTCTGGCGCATGAATTTGCACCGGAAGAATAGCGACTCGAAGCCGTTCAGCTGCCCCAGATGGCGCCTGCGGACCGAAGAGCAGGAGCAAGAGGGCAGCAGAGAGGAGGATGGTCAACTTGTGGTGAAGCTTCGGACTGCCTGGGAGTCGCTGGAACACAGAGACGAGCTTGCTGCTAGAGAGTCTGTTGCGCATGGTCTTCCTTCTTTCTCAGGTATGACAGTGTCAATGATGCTACTTGTGGCTCGGCGAAGAGTTTTCACTGGCCATATATACAACATTAGCAAACGGCTATTTTGCTCGTCAAGCGCTGCGCTGCTGTGAGGAACTCCCGAACATCTACCAGCATGGCGCCTGTAGTGGTGCGCCTTTGCCCATGTGCACCGCAGTGAATATCAGTTCGTCTCGACATCTTCGTGCTGGTGCCGGGCGCACACAGGGGGCTGTGGCCCAGTCGCTGCTGCAACCGCTGACCCCATGGGGTCATTGGCAAAGAGTAGTTTTTTGATGCTGTAATCTTTGAGAGCCTCCTCAACGGCACGATCTATGCGGTCGACAATGCGCTCAACGGCCTCTTCAGCAACCAGAGTTTGCAAGTGAGAGTATGAGTTCTCTCCTCCTGCAGCAGCAGCGTCGAGCACATCTTTGAGCCCCACGGTCTCCAGAGGCTGGGCAGGGAGGTAACAGCAGGGTTCGCTCCCCGTCTGAGTCAAGAGGCCGTGTTCTTGCAGGGATTCGAGGATAGATTCCACGGCTGCAGTTGTCAAAGAGAGGTGGCTGGCGAGTTGGTCAGCGGTCCATGGAGACTTGCGCTCATAGTAGTTTCGGGCAATCAACAGCATTATCAATAAAGAGAGCTTCTGTTGCAAACGAGGACTCAGTTTGATCTCCCCATGGTAGGGTGACAAGGACTCCGGGTGCTGGTGATAGAAGGCAACCGCTGCACCTACCAGAAGGATCAGCCAGCTCAAATAGAGCCAGATCATAAACATAATGAGAATGGCGAAGCCCGAGTAGATTGCAGTGTATTTTGTAGACTTGACAACAAACGAAGCAAACAACCAGCCTGTACCCTGCCACAACACGCCAGCTGTTACAGCGCCGACAATGGCAGAGCGCAAACGCACTTTGGTGTTCGGTACAAATAAATAGACGAAGGTAAAGGCAGCAATGATAAATAAATAAGGAAGCAGTTCAGTCGAGGTGACCAGCAAAGTACCCAGAGGTTCAATGGTCATCAGTTTGCGAACAATGGTTGTAGACATGAAAGAAGCGGTGAGGCCAATGGCGGCGAACACCAGCAGAGGGCCAATGGCAATAACACTCAAATAGTCGCTGAAGCGTTGCAGCATTGAGCGCGTCTTTTTTACCCGCCAGGTGTGGTTGAAAGCGCGTTCAATTTTCTGAATCAGAGAAATAACGGTGTAAATAAGCAGTGCCAGCCCAAGAGAGCCGAGCACACCAGCCTTGATATTGTCCACGAAGCCGATTATCCGGTTGCTGATCTCGACGCCTTTTTCTCCCAGTGGCTTCAGAAAGTTGAGGAGCAGAGGTTCGATCTGGTTGTGCACGCCAAAGCCTTTCAGGATGGCAAAGCTTACAGCTAGCAGGGGCACCAGGGCCAGCAGCGTGGTGTACACCAGACTCATGGCTCTCAGGGTAATCTGGCCTTCGAGGATATCCCGGGCCACCACGTAGCCCAGGCGGCATATCTTGAGCAGCCTTGAGTGCCACCAGGGAAGAGTGTCCAGGTCTGCGCTCCAGAGGAGCCGCTGAGCTCTTTTTGACAACTGCTCGGCAAGCACCATTCATTCTCGAAGAGTGTGGTTTAGAAAATTTAATCTTTTCAATAAGTGCTTTGTAATCCATTGCCAAAGCCCTTTCAAGCCTTTTCTCTTCACAGAGGCTGCTTGAGTAACGTCTGAGGTTTCCAGCAATTTTTTCCTGTACCCCCGGCGCCTCTCTGCTGGCTGTGGAAAATACCTTGCTGCTACTATGACTTGTCTTTCAGATTCAATTAACATCTGAGATGTGCTAGAGAGTAAATTGCCCCAAGATTCAGCAAAATCTATCCGCATAGAAAATCTGGGAGTACAGCATGATGATAACCGAGAGACCCCTCTTTTCCTGGGCGCTGAAATATAATCGTGGGCTTCAGGGGCTACTTGTCTTGCTTATTGTGGTGGCGGTGTTCTTACGTGTCTTGCCCCTGGAAATGCAGAAGCGCATAGTCAACACTGCCATTGGCCTGGAGGATCTTCACGCCCTTTTCATATACTGCGGCTTTTACCTGGCGGCAGTGGTACTGGCAGGATTGCTGAAATATGTAATCAATGTACTGCAAGGCTATATTGGTCAAAAAGTGCTTTTCGAAATGCGCACCCAACTATACGATCACATTCTCCAGCTGCCACTTCCCTTTTTTCGCAAAACACCGGCTGGCATGGTGATCAGTTCGCTAACTTCAGAGCTTGCCTCGGTGGGTGTCTTTCTGGGAAGTGCCCTGGCCGTGCCAATAATCAATGGGCTTACCCTTCTTGCCTTTGCCGGCTATATGCTGCACCTCAATCCTCTGCTGGCAGTGGTGAGCCTGTCAATCTATCCGCTGGAGATTCTAGTGATCCCAGTGCTGCAGAAACGTTTCAATGAACTAAATCGCGACCGCGTGGATACAACCAGACTATTCAGCAATGTGATCGGTGAAGCTGTCTCCGGCATCCACGAGGTTCACGGCAATGGCAGTTACCCGATTGAGAACGAGAAATTTGGCCGCCAGGCAGCCAGACTCTTCAATCTACGGCACCGGATGAACATCTACAAGTTTGGCATCAAGTTCACCAACAACTTTTTCCAGAATATGGGCCCTTTCATTCTTTTCCTGCTCGGTGGTTACCTCGCCATCGAAGGACGCTTTGACCTTGGCGCCCTGGTGGCGTTTCTCTCTGCCTATGAAAAGCTCTATGATCCATGGAAGGAGCTCATGGATTACTATCAGGCCTTTCAGGACAGCCGGGTGCGATATCGCCGTGTTATGGAGTACTTCGAGGGACGACCCGAATTTGTTCTGAAGCCGACAGGCCGCAAGCCCTATGAACTCCAGGGCGCCATAGAGGTGCAAGATCTCAGTTACCTGGTAGACGAAAACACCACACTGCTGGAAGGAGTTTCCCTGTCCGTGCAGCCGGGAGAACAGCTGGCAGTAGTGGGATTTTCTGGCAGCGGCAAGAGCACCCTGGCCATGATCCTTGGGCAACTCTATTCGTACCATCGCGGGCACGTGCTCATTGACGGCACAGAACTGAAGGGGCTGAGCAAACTGGATGTGAATGAGAACGTGGGCTACATCAGCCAGTTTCCCTTTATTTTCGAAGGCACCATCCGCGAGAATCTTCTTTATGGCTGCCAGGCACTCGTGCTGGCAGAAGCGGGGAGCGCCAGGGCACTGCCTGATTATAATAGGGTGCTGGAACTCGTCCATCAGGTGGGCCTTGCTGATGATGTGCTGCGCTTTGGGCTCAACACCGTATTGTCCCATGAGTATGATCGGGACCTGGTGAGCCGTCTCATCAAAGTACGGCTCCTGTTTCACCAGCGCTGGGCTGAGGCGCTGGCCCAGCAGGTGGAATTTTTTGATCTGCACCAGTATATGCGGGAGTGCAGCGTCCGCCGCAACATTCTTTTTGGAGAGCCCTTGCGAGAAGATTTTGAATTCGAGCGATTACCTACCAATCAGGTTTTTCGGAATTTTCTCTCGGAAGTGGAGCTCATTGAGCCACTGCTAAGCCTCGGTATAAATCTGGCCAAGCAGACAGTGTTACTGCTGCGAGACCTGGGCGATGACGCCTTCTTTTTTGAGGCAAGCCCCATACCCCGAGAACAGCTTCCCAGGTACAGTCAGCTGGTGGATCGGTTGACGCGTGAAGGAAAACAACCGCTCTCATCAGAAGATGAAAGGCTGCTGCTCTTGCTGGCTCTCCATTTTACCCCTGCACGCCATAAAATGGTGGCCCTGTCCGAAGAACTGGAGAAGCGCATTCTGGCAGCGCGCCTGCAGTTTATCGCCAACATTGGCAAGCAGGATCTGAGTAGATGCTACCTGGGCATAGACGGCATGAGCCATCCGGAACTGATGGACCCGGAGAAAAGACAAGCTTCCCCTGATTTTATGTTCTACTGTCCGTTCGAGTTCCTTTATGGGCAGAGTATTCTGAACAATGTACTCTTCGGTCGGGTAAAGCGTGATCAACCGGATGCCCTAGAAGAGGTGCAGCGGCTGGTTGTGCAACTGCTGGAAGAGGAGAACCTTCTGGAGAAGATTCTAGATCTCGGCCTCGACTTCCAGGTGGGCAGCAAGGGAGATCGTCTTTCCGGGGGGCAGAAGCAGAAGATTGCCCTGGCGCGTGGCCTTTTGAAGGACCCCCACATTCTCATACTCGATGAGGCCACAGCGAGCCTGGACAACACTTCGCAGGCGAGAGTCCAGGAATTGCTGAAGACACAACTGCGAGGGAAGACTACGGTGGTTGCTGTGGTCCATCGTCTGGACATGGTGCAAGATTACGACCAGATTGTCCTGTTGAAAACAGGCAAAATAGCAGAAATAGGCACATATAAGGATCTGATGGCCCGCAAAGGAGCATTTTATGAACTCGTTCAAGGAAACTGAGAGTCAAACAAGAGCAGCAGCGGACGGCGAAAAAAGCGAGCTCGAGAAAGACCTGCAGGTGCTGCGCAATGTCCCTGCCTTTTCAGTGGTTCCTCTTGAAACCCTCAGACTCTATGCCTACCTGAGCAGGCGGCTCTGCTATCGCCAGGGAACTTTCTTGTTTCGCCAGGATGAACCTGACTCCAGGGGTTATATTCTGGTTTCTGGCACTGCTCAATTACTCAGAGAATACCCTGATCGCACGGTTGAACTGCAGGTGCTGAAAGAGGGAGATTTCTTTGGAGGTCTGGCTTTGCTGGCGGACATCAGGAGACTGTTTTCAGCCAGGGCTCTTACTACTGTGGAGTGTCTGACCCTGGACCGAGAGAGTTTTCGCAGACTGCTCAAGCAATTTCCGGAGGTGGGGATCAAGGTATTGGAGGTAATGGTCAACCGCGTGGTAAAGATGCAGGCGAGAGTATTGGAGGAATGCAGCAAGTATTCTGAGTACGGCAACATGAGCGTTGATTAACAATAACATTGAATTTCTGGTTGCGCGGGCTGAGCAGTCCAGTGGGTAAAGCTGGGTTGCAAACAAGTTTCTTCCCAGCGGTCACATGAAAAAGGTTAGCTTTATCAGAGGGAATCACTAGGCCACCAGTGATGTGGAAGAGAGGAAACAGGTGGCGCCTTGAAATGTCAGGGTGAGACGCTTTGTAAGACAGTTTCATTTTTTGAAACAACGTAGTGGGAATTTTTGTCGGTAAACTGCGCTTTACTACCCATAACATACTGTATTTCGTAGTAAACTAAATATAGTTCTTGCAGCCCCCTCAGGTGGTATGACTATTGCCCCAGGACAAAGGATCGCGCAAATGAGAGGAGATGTGCATTTTCGTGAAGAGAGACAGGAAGACGACATATAACCAAATACTTTGTGAAGGAGGAGGAAAATGGATGAAGTGTTGAAAAACATGACTCTGGAGTTCTTTGGCACTGGCAGCCATAAAATCTCTGCCGATAAAATGCTGGAAAAAGAAAATGCGGTGTTTCTAGACTTGCGCTCCAGAGAAGAAGCAGAAACGATCTCCATAAGCTTGAAACACCATGCCGGTATTATTGCCAAACACATTCCTATCAATGAACTGAGCCACAGATTGGCAGAGCTGCCCAGGGACAAATTCATTGGTGTGTTTTGTCCGGCAAACGTCCGCTCAACCATGGCATATGTCTATCTTCTCAGCAAGGGGTTCACTCAGGTGCGAATAGTCGAAGGGGGCTATGCAGGACTCACCGAGGCCATACTGCCTGGAAAGGTGTGGACACAGGTGCAGTCGAAAAAAATTGGCTAGTATGTTTGGTCTGCTGCGAGGGAGAACTACACATGTTAAAGCTCATTATAGTTGCAGGAATCATCTTTGTTCTGGCAATAGTCATGACCATGGCAGGCAGAGGCGGCGGCAATTTTTATGTGCTGACATTGGTCCTTGCCGGTGTTCCCATGCATCAGGCTGCCACCACCGGACAGTTCATTCTTTTCATGACTGCCTTTGCAGCCCTTATCATCTTTCAAAAACATAAGGTCGTTTCCTGGCCTCTCGCTCTGTTTATCGGCCCGCTAACGGCCCTGGCTGCTCTGGGCGGCGGTTATCTTTCGCACTGGTTCACTGGCTTTACCTTGAAGCTGATATTTTCTGCAATGCTGGCGCTTGCCGGCATGCTGATGCTCTTTCCAGTGCGGGAGAGGACCGACCAACCAGCGGTGAAGACAAGCCTTGGCCACTGGCGCCTCAAGTCGGCGGGTGAGACCTATCTGGTCAATCTATGGGTGGCGGTGCCCATTATAGTGCTGTCCGGTTTTGGCTCAGGTATGGTTGGGGTCTCAGGGGGATCTTTTCTGGTGCCATTAATGGTACTGGCCTGCCAGGTGCCCATGCGTACTGCTGTTGGTACGGCCTCTTCTTTGATCGGAGCCACAGCCCTGATGGGCTTTCTCGGCCACGCGGCTCAGGGCGACTTTAATCCTAAATGGGCCATACCTTTAGCTGCGGTGACCATAATTGGCGGCATTCTAGGTGGAAAATTCGCCCTCAAGACGAAGCCAAAGAGCCTTAAGATGCTCTTTGCTTATACGACGCTATTGGCCGCTCTTTTTATGTTGGTCAATGCGTTCTATAATAGATAAAAGAAGGCTTGGTTTTTTAGGCTGCAATATATACGGGAAAGGGGTGATTGAGGAAAACAGTGGAATGAATGCAGCTTGTGTGTGGTTGACAGAAAAATCCGTCTCAAACTGAGAGAGGAGGTTTTCCATGTGGCGCCGGGGTTTGATACTCATTGTGACAGCTATGGCAGTTTTGGGTCTGTGCTGCTCAATTGCAGTGGCACAGGAGAAAAGCGTGGTTGAGGAAATCCTGGATGTTCTTCGAAGTCAGGGCCAGATCAGTGAAGAACAATACCATGAACTCCTGCAAAAGGCACAAGCGGAGGAGGCAAAAAGGGGAGAAACTAGGCAAGGGAAAGAGATTGGCAAACAAGAGCCTCATGCGACAAAAGGAGAAGAGACAGCTGCGGCAAAAAAAACAAAGGTAGCGATACCTATGTATGGTTACTGGAAAAATGGCTTGGCTTTCGAGAGTGCCGACCGGAAGTTTACCGCCAAAATCGGTGGCAGAATTAATGTTGACGCAGGTGAGGTTGATACAGATCATGATGTAAAGAAATTTTTTGACAACCAGTTCGGCAGCGGTGTCAATTTCCGCCGAGCACGGCTGTCTTTCGAGGCTACAATCTACCATGACATTATGCTCAAGTCAGAATATGATTTCACTTCCGGGGAGACGAAATTCAAAGACGTTTATGTGGGCATGCGTGGACTTCCCTATGTGGGCACCTTGCGGATCGGCCATCAAAAGGAACCGTTTTCTTTAGAGGAAATAATTAGCGGCAACTACGTGACTTTTATGGAAAGGGCCTTGCCGAACGGTTTTGTTCCTGACCGCAACACGGGCCTGGGTTTGAACAACACAGTGCTTGACCGACGCATGACCTGGGCAGTAGGCGGCTTCAGGGAAACTGATAATCAGGGCAGCGGTCTGGGGAATCCTGAGAACTATAATGTAACTGCCCGGGTAACAGGTTTGCCATGGTACCGAGATAAAGGGTCTAGGCTTTTGCATCTGGGACTTTCATACAGTCACAAGTTCGTGGACAAAGGTGGCACCGTGAGATTCCGTTCGCGTCCTGAAACTCAGCTTACTAGCGAGCGCTTTGTGGACACCGGCAGCATTCTAGCGGACGATGTCGATTTACTGGCGCCTGCAGCAGCAGTGGTTTTTGGTCCACTGTCTTTTCAGGGTGAATACATCTACAGCCATGTGGATCCCAAACAAGGGAGTAGCCTTGATTTCGACGGCTACTACATTTATGGCAGCTATTTTCTTACGGGTGAACATCGTTCTTACAGCACCTCGCATGGAGCCTTCTCGCGAATAAGACCGAAGAAGAATTTTCAGCTCCACGGCGGCGGTTGGGGCGCCTGGGAAGTGGCCTTGCGGTACTCGCACATGGACTTGGATGACGAGGATGTGGAAGGCGGCAAACTGTCAGACATCACAGCCGGGCTCAACTGGTATCTCAACCCGAGTGTTCGGATCATGTTCAACTACATCCACGCCGACCTCGATCATGTGGGCGATACCAACATATATCAGTCAAGATTCCAAATTAATCTTTAGTCTTGACAAGGACTATATGCCATTCTAGCTTTATTCAATAAAGAAGCTATTTGTGGCCGGGGATGAAGGCGTGAGTGAATCGACTTACAGAGTTCGACGAATACTGCTGCCATTGAAATTTTCCCACGTAACCGACAATGCCTTTGCCACGGCATTGCGGCTGGCGAAATGCTGTCAGGCGCGCCTGCATATCCTCCATGTGCTGGATCACCGTTTGCGGCAGCCGGAGATAACAGAGGATGAAATTGCCGAGATAACTAAAGCGGCCGAAAAGGAGTTCCAGGAAAGATACCTGCCGCGTCTCGAAGGTTTCAAGGATTACGCCTTCAACTGCTGGGAGGGTGATCCGGCCATGGAAACAGCCAAGCTGGCCGACAGCATCGGGGCGGATTTTATTGTTGTGGGCTGCCACACCAGGCGCGACAGGCCGTCGCCAACCAGGCTGGGCGAGGTTGCCCTCGCCCTGCTGCAATGGGCCCCCTGCCCGGTCACTGTGGTACCGTGCGAAATTCATCGGTAGGGTGCATTTCCCTCTTCGTTGTGCATATTCAATTTTGTTCTCTAAAGTACTTCTTCTGCCTTGCCAACCAGCCTGAGAGGCCAATTGCCATTCCATACTGCTTCTTCGTGTAAAGTCCATCGTGAACAGATGTTAATTAACACCCATTTACTCCAGTTTTATATAATCCTTTAAAAATCACACAGTTAACTTCCTCTAACAGATCGCATCTGTTCAGGCATATATATTGCTGTTTCTTGGCCAGACAAAATTTCCGAGGCAAGGCACTGCCGTCCAGGCGTGTATCGAACCTACAGAGCAGGAACTCTAAAAAAATGGTGAGGTGATGATTTGTTGGACGAACAAAGTGGAGGAGTTTGCTCGCGAGACTGTCCAAGGGTGGGTACTGGTGCCAAATAGAAGATAAGGAGGAGGGTTCTGGTGAATATTGGCAGGAGGAGTTTTTTCAAGATCATCGGAGCTGCGGCCGGCGTCAAGGCCCTCAATACCCCGGGCGGCGCTCTGGCAGCTGTGCCTCCGAAGCAATCAGCCGAGACCCTGGCATGTCTGGTTGATACCACTGTGTGTGTGGGCTGCCGCAAGTGTGAGGAGGCATGCAATGCAAGGAACAAGCTTGCCAAGCCTGCTGAGTCTTTTGAAGAGATGACCGTGCTCGAGAGTCCCCGCCGTCCAAATGAGAACTCTTACACCGTGGTAAACAAGTACTACCCTCAACACATTGGCTCTCTCACCTGGCGCAAACGGCCTGTCTACGTGAAATTTCAGTGTATGCACTGCAATGATCCATCCTGTGCGTCGGCCTGCATTGTGGGAGCATTGCACAAGGTGCCGCAGGGCCCCGTAGTCTATGACGTGAGCAAGTGCATAGGGTGTCGCTACTGCATGGTCGCCTGTCCATTTCAAATACCAGCATATGAATATCACAATCCCCTTACTCCTGAAGTGAGGAAATGCACTTTCTGCTTTGCACAGGTCAAAGATGGTGGTCTGCCGGCATGCGCCCAGGTGTGTCCCATGGAGGCTATCACCTTTGGCAGGAGATCTGAGCTCTTGCAGCTAGCGCGCTGGAAGATGAAGGAAAATCCTGGCAAGTATGTGGATCACATATATGGAGAGCAGGAGGTGGGCGGAACCTCGTGGCTCTACTTGGCGTCTGAACCCTTTGAAACCATTGGCTTTCCCAGGCTTGGAACCAAGCCGCCGCCGCGTTTGACTGAAACGATCCAGCATGGACTGTTCCGTTATTTTGCAGCGCCCGTAGGGCTGTATGTCTTGCTCGGCGGCATAATGTGGGCCACGGGATTTTATGGCAAGTACAAGGATGAAACCAAAAAGAGCAGTAATTCCTCGGAGCAGCAAGGAGGCGCTTCATGAACTCACATGAAAGGGCCGCGCCAGTGCAAGAGAAGTTCCTCACACCAGGTGTCATGGTAATGCTTGCCTTCATGGCTATGGGATTCGCCTTTGCTATTGCTCGCTTCCTGTACGGTATCGGTGCGGTTTCTAATTTGAACAACCAGTTCCCTTGGGGTATCTGGATCGCAGTGGATGTGGCGTCAGGGGTGGCCCTGGCCGCTGGAGGTTTCACCACAGGCGCCATCGCTTATGTCTTCAACCGGCGTGAGTTTCATGCAGTAATTCGTCCGGCCCTGCTCACTGCCATGTTGGGTTATACATTTGTGGTGCTGGCGCTTTTGGTGGACATTGGGCGCTACTGGAACATTACCAGTCCAATTTTTAACCACAACGGCAATTCGGTCCTCTTCGAAGTGGCTGTTTGCGTGATGATATATTCAAACGTTCTATATATTGAATTTCTTCCTATAGTGGTGGAGCGCTTCAAAGGAAAGGTGAATTTGCCGGGGCCCCTGGCCCGGTTCAACCAGGCGGTGGAAGCGCTCCTGGCTTTTGCGGACAGGACCCTCGGCAAGGTCATGTTCCTCTTTATCATTGCCGGCATCGTACTTTCCTGCATGCATCAATCTGGGCTCGGCTCTCTCATGCTGATTGCTCCCTACAAGGTTCACCCCCTGTGGTATACGCCTATCCTGCCGTTGCTGTTTCTTTTGTCAGCCCTGGCTGCAGGCTATCCCATGGTAATCTTCGAGTCCATTATCGTGTCCAAGTCATTTGATCGCCAACCAGAAATGCAGGTGCTCACACCCTTAGCCAGGTATATGCCTGTGCTCATAGGAATTTATCTGGCCGTGAAGATCGGTGATATGTTGGTGCGCGGCACCTACGTCTATCTCTTTGACGGCAGCGTGCAGAGCAATGCCTTCCTTGTAGAGCTGTGGCCCTGCCCTTTGTGCTTCTTCTGTTCAAGAAGATCCGTCATTCGCCTGGCTGGCTCTTTTTTGCTTCCACCATCTATGTTCTAGGAGTGGTGTTGAATCGGATAAATGTCTTTGTGGTGAGCTATACACCACCTTATGTGATCAAATCTTACTTCCCCTCCGTGGGCGAGGTGGCCATAAGCGTTGGTTTTGTTGCCGCCCTGATGTTTCTTTATCGGGTTTTCGTATTCGTCTTTCCTGTGTTGGGCGAACGACCCAGAAAGATGTCCACGGCGGTGCTCTTGCTGCTGGGAATCTCAGCACTGCTTTGGGGCCGCACTCAAGCGCTAGCCAGCGAAAATTCCTCCATACCCAAAAGCATCATGTCAGTCACCAGGCAGGAGTTTCCCTCAATTGCTGAGGCCCCTAAAGTCTGGGTTCTGAACAATCAGATAATCAACAGCTATTCTGATCTTTATGAATCAGTGCGTTTCATGCACAGCAAGCATGCCAATGTCCTGAAAGATTGCACCATATGTCATCATCGGCTGCCAAAGAATGACAGTGACAAAATTGGTGAGCCGGTTTCACTGGAAAAGCTCAAAGAAATGAAAAAAATGCCTGTTGGTTGCAGTGGCTGCCATAATCGACCCTTCAACAGGGAGCATCCGGAAATACCCGGCCTGAAAGGGGCATACCATCGGCTCTGCATCGAGTGTCACAGAGAGGCCGAACAGGTGCCACACGTCCGCGGCCCTGTGGTTTACAGTGCCATGGTAAGAGGCCCCATCGCCCGGACCCTGGACACCCGGGCCCCCACTGATTGTCTCTCCTGTCATGCCAAAAAGGTGCCTGATCATAGCAAACTGGTGCAGTTGCAAGGCACCACGGTTGATGCGGTCACTGTTACCAAGACCTGTCTTTCCTGCCACGAGACGGAAGGAAAAGCCATTCTCAAGACCTCTCACTGGAAGTGGCAGGGACCCTCACCGTATACGGTTGGCTACGAGAAGCATATTGATCTGGGCAAGAGCAGCAAAACAATAAATAATTTCTGCATCAATCTCAATGGCAACTGGCCCAGATGCACCAGTTGCCATATCGGCTATGGTTGGAAAGAGAAGCATTTCGACTTCAGCGATATGAGCAAGATCGATTGCCTGGTCTGCCATGACACCACTGGCACATACAAGAAGGCGCCACCTGGGGCGGGTTTCCCCAAGAAAGACGTGGACCTGGTACAGGCCCAGTCGGGCTACCTGCGGCAACAACTGTCACTTCAGGGGTGGGGGCGGTGACGCAGTAAAGCACGGTGATATGAACTCTATTCTCACCAAGCCTTCCGGCAACTGCGACGTTCACATGGGGGTGGACGGCAAGGGAATGAATTTCCGCTGCCAGGATTGCCACAAAACTCGCAACCACATGATTTCTGGCCGCAGCATCTCGGTGCCAGTAGCAGAGGGGGACCTTTCCTGTGAATACTGCCACACAGACAGACCCCATTTAGCAGACAGCCTCAAGGCCTATCACCTGAACAGGCACAGCAAGCATGTGGCCTGTCAGACGTGCCACATCCCGGTCTACTCCAAGTGCAAGCCCACGAAAGTCTATTGGGATTGGTCAACTGCAGGCAAAGATTTGCCGCATCATAAAGACAAATATGGCATGCCCACCTTCAAAAAGAAAAAGGGCAGTTTCAAGTGGCAGGAGGCAGCAAAGCCATCCTACTTCTGGTACAATGGCACGGTAAAGCGCTATATTCTGGGAGATAGGATCAACGCAAATGGTGTGACTCAGCTGACAAAGCCGGTGGGGGATATCAGTGATCCTGCCTCGAGAATATATCCCTTCAAGATCCATCGGGGCAGACAGATAAGCGATGCTGTGAACAAGTACCTGATTGCGCCGCAACTCTGGAAGGGCTTCTGGAAGCACTGGGATTGGGACAGGGCTGCCAGAAACGGTATGCGCTATGCTGGCCTGGACTACAGCGGCAAGTATGAGTTTGTGGATACTGTCATGTACTGGGGGCTGACGCACGAGGTAGTGCCGAAAGAGCGGGCGCTGTCCTGTGCCCAGTGCCACCCGACACTTGCCAGGGCACCGTATTGTGCCAGGTGTCATAAACCGGAGCCTGGCGTGGATTTCAAGAAGCTGGCCACTCAGGGGATGGATTTCAAACTGCTACTCGAGAAGGGCAGAGATGTAGCCGCGCTTGTAGGACAGACAGATTATCTCAATTTCAAAGCCCTTGGCTATGCGGGCGATCCCATTGAGACAGGGGGGCGCTTCAGAAAACTTCCCCTCAGCACAACTGTTGTCCAGAAAAAACGAAGATAGTGCCGGCAGTAATTTCAGCTGGTAGATGAT